>CAYRJF010000006.1:10032-21012 GCA_964424365.1 uncultured Gammaproteobacteria bacterium
ATTGAAGATAAAATTGAGAGATGGCACCAAAAGGACATCGAAGAAGCGGAGCAGAAAAATAATTCAGCCAGCGGAACTTCTCCGAAAAAAAACATTAAAAATCCCAACTTTCAAAGCAAAAACAATCCTTCAGCCGGGCAGGAGAAAGAATTTAAAAAAAACTCCCCTGAAAAATATGATTCTCAGTGCAGTCGTTGCGGCAAGGAGACCCAGACCAGTTTTAAGCCGGACGGGGTCAGGCCGGTTTATTGCAAAGAATGTTTAGCGACTTTAAAAGAAGAAAAAAACCAGGAAGAGGAAAAGCGAAAACAAGCCAAACAAAAAGAGCTGGAAAAATTGGCCCGGGAAGAAAATAAAAGCGAAGACTCGGGTGAGGAAATAGCCCTGGGGGACATTGACAAAGTTAAACCCATAAACTTTAAAAGAGAAGAAAACAAAGAATAGTTTATGAAAGAAGGAATTAGCGCCAATTATTCCGGAAGCCTAGATTATTGGTTTAGCAAATTTCAATGGTTGCGTTTTTTAAGCATCAATGATTACCCGATAATAATGGTTTTTTGGAATTTATTTTTGCTTTTGGTTCCTTTTTTTTGTGCGCGATTTCTTATTAAATTATATTCCCGTGCCGGCTTCCAAAAACTTTTTCAGAAGATAGCAGGAGTTTTTTTATTTTTAATTTGGCTCTTGTTTTTCCCCAATGCCCCTTATATAATGACAGATTTAAGACACATTTCCGGATATTGTCCGGGAGCTGATTTTACCCGAGTTTGTTCCGAAGGGGCTTGGATGATTCCGGTTTTTTTTCTTTATGCCCTCTTGGGTTGGATTGCCTTTATTTGTTTGTTAAACCAGATGAGGGCGTTTCTGGAAAAGTGGAAAGGCAAGAAGATGGGCGTGTTTTTTCCGGTTATTATTATTCCCTTCTCTTCTCTGGGGGTTTTACTCGGTCTTTTAAACCGTTTTAACAGTTGGGAGATTTTTCTCAAGCCGGGAGAGATTTTCCAGGTTTCCTCCGGGTATTTTTTAAACTGGACTTATTTTCAAAACTGGGCAATTTTTACTATTGTCTTTTTTGTTTTATATTACGTGGGGAATTATTTGTTTAGAAGTTTTTATATATCATCCGAATAATCCGAATGAATATCCGAATGCTCCAAATGTTATACTCCGAATTTTCTAAAATTAATATCCGCATTTTAGGCAAAGCTGGAAAACTGAAAGCTAACACTTAAAAGCTAGTATTTTAATTTGTGAATTCGTAACTATGGATTATCTAAAGATCGGGAAGGCCACTGAGCTTTCCGGCAGAGACAAAAAAATATACCGTTTATTTGAAATGATTCCCGGGTCCCTTTCCTGGGGCACTTTTATTTTCTTGATTATCCTTTCTATTTTTAAGCCGGTCTGGGCCGCTTTTTTTATAATAGTCTTTGATGTTTATTGGCTCTTGTTGGTGGTTTATTTGGGCGCTCACCTTTGGGTTGCTTACCGAAGATTAAAGGTTAATTCCGGTGTTGATTGGCGTCAAAAATGTGAAGGGTTGGAAAGGGGTGAGGAAAAAAACTTGCCTCCGGACTGTTTAGCTTCAAAGGGGTGGAGCTGGAAAGAGACTCGGCATTTAATAATTTTTCCTACTTTAAATGAAAGCTTAGAAGTGATTAGGTCCAGTTTTGAGGCTTTGCTTCGCGACGGCTACCCGACTGAAAAAATGATAGTGGTTTTGGCTATTGAGGAAAGAGGGGGGAGCGAAGCCAAAGAAAGAGCCGGGGTGATCGAGCAAGAATTTGGAGATGAATTTCATCGTTTTTTAATCACCGAGCACCCGGACGGCATTCCCGGAGAAATTAAAGGCAAAGGAGCCAATCAGGCTTGGGCCGCCCAAGAGGTTAAGAAAAAGATAATTGACAAAGAACAAATTGATTATGAGAAAATTTTGGTCAGTGTTTTTGATATTGACACCATGGTAATTCCCGGCTACTTTTTTTGCTTAACTTATAGATTTTTAACCGTTGAACGTCCTTATAGGGCCAGTTATCAACCGGTTCCGGTATATCATAATAATATTTGGGAAGCCCCGTTTTTTGCCCGGGTAGCCGCTTCTTCTAACACTTTTTGGCAGATGATGCAACAAATTAGACAGGAGAAGCTGGCTACTTATTCTTCTCATTCCATGACTTTTAAGAGTCTTTACGAGATTGGATTTTGGTCAACTAATATGGTTAGCGAAGATTCTCGGATTTTTTGGCACAGCTTTCTTTACTATAACGGAGATTACCGGGTGGAGCCCTTAAATTTTCCGGTCTCGATGGATGTAACTATGGATGAAACTTTTTTTCAAACCGCTAAAAACCTTTATAAACAGCAGCGTCGCTGGGGTTGGGGGGTTGAAAATGTCCCTTATTTAATGTTTAACACCTTGAAGAGATGGAAAAAAATTTCCCGTCGAGAAGCTTTGAACAAAATTTTTATACAGATTTATGGGTTTCATTCCTGGGCTACCAACGCTTTGATTATCGCGGTGATCGGATGGATGCCGATTATACTGGGGGGAGAGAGTTTTAATACTTCCGTAATTGCCGGGAATCTACCGGCCGTAACCCGGGGGTTAATGACTTTGGCAATGGTGGGTTTGGTTTTTTCAGCTATTATTTCCACTTTACTTTTACCTTCCAAGCCGAAAAAATACCATCCTTTAAAAAAAGCGACTATGTTTTTTCATTGGTTGATTTTGCCGATTAGCATTATTCTTTTCGGGGCCATCCCGGCGCTTTCCTCTCAAACCCGTTTGATGCTGGGTAAATATTTAGGTTTTTGGGTAACCCCAAAAGCCAGGAAAAGTTTTTCCGAGGAGTCAGAATAAAAGATAAAAAATTATTTTCCCGAGAGTTGATTTTATGTTATGATGTGTGTAGAAGTAAAAAACATTTATGGGATTTTCGGGAAAGAGAAAAAAAATCAGAGCGGGAAAGAAAAAATTTTGGAGTAGTTCCAAAATTTTAAGTTTGTTTTTTCTGATTCTAATTGTGCTTATCAGCTTCCCTTTAGTGGAAAAAATTAAACAAAGAGAAAAGGTGGACAGTGAGATAGAAAAGCTCAGAAACGAAATGTCGCAATTAGAGAGAGAAAACCGAGAACTTGATAAGTTGATTGAATATTTAAAGTCAGATCAATTCTTAGAGGAACAAGCCAGGCTTAATTTGGGGCTTAAGAGAAAGGGAGAAGAAGTATTGGTGATAAAAGAAGAGGAAGAAAAACGAGTGGCCGGGGCCTCGATGCGTAATTCCGATTTAAATAATAAGGATCCGGAATCAACCTCTCCTTCATCCAACCCTGTGAAATGGTGGAGGTATTTCTTTAATTAAAATAAGCATGAAAAGTAAAATAAGTAAAATAAGTTGTTAGTCGAGAAGTAAAATAAGTAAAATGAGTATGAAAAGTGAGTATGTTTTTTATTTGTTTACTTAGTTAACTTAATTTAAATATTTTAATCTGAGCCGGTAATCGGATTCGAACCGATGACCTTTTCCTTACGAAGGAACCGCTCTACCAGCTGAGCTATACCGGCGTCTTATAAAAAAATAGGTAAAATAAATATCCTTCGACAGGCTCAGGACAGGTGAAAAGTGAATTAAGTATCCTTCGACAGGCTCAGGACAGGTGAAAAGTGAATTAAGTATGAAAAGTAAAATAAGTATGAAAAGTGAATTAAGTAAAATAAGTTCGTTTGTTTTTATTATTGTTTTTGCCTTGGTTTTTGTCAATCCCGCTCAAGCCGCGGAGAACTCCCAAAATAGCATTCATTTAGATAAAGCTACCATAGAGAAAGGATATACAGTCAGTTCTTTTTCCGGCCAACTAAAGCTTTCTTTGGTTCCCGGAGTTTTTAAAACTACCACCAAAGTGGACACGGAAATAATTGCTGAAAATATGCCTCTTCCTTGGAGACTTGAGAAGGCCAGCGGGATTTATCAATTTGATTTTCGTAATAAGGATTCTTATAATCACGACAAGCCCTTTTACATCCAACTTTCTTACGAAAATTATAAAAATTATCATAAACAAGTATTTTTTTATGATAAGAATTTTAATAAGTGGAGACCACTTCCCAGCACTGACCATCCGGAAAAAGGTTTTATTCGATCTTTGATACACCTACCCTTTGCTCGGATCGCGGTTTTTGCCAACCCTGATATTTTGAATCGAGGCAAGGCAAGTTGGTATGCTTATAAAGGCGGGGCTTTTGTGGCTTCTCCCGATTTTCCCAAAGGATCTCGTTTGCGAGTAGTTAACCTGGAAAATCAAAAATTTATAGACGTAGAAGTCAACGACTATGGTCCGGACAGAAGCATATTTCCCAAGAGGGTGGTAGATCTGGACAAGGAGGCGTTTGCCAGAGTTGCGGATCCGGGAGAAGGGGTTATAGAAGTTAAGGTTAAACCGCTTTATATACCTTCGGAAGAAAGCTATAAAATTACCGGAGTAAAAAACAGGGGGGCGGAAGTTAATCCGGCCATCGGGGCGCAAGCGGGTTTAATTTGGGATAATCAGGAAAATAAAACAGTCTGGCAAAAAAACGGCGCTCAACTTATGCCTTTAGCCAGTTTGAGCAAACTAATCGCCTTAAAAGTATTTCTTGACCGGGAAATTAGCCCGGAAAAAGAAGTTTTTTACCAAAAGGAAGACGCTTTATATAATTATCAATATTGTAATTCTTGGGAGTCTGCCAAGGTCGGTTTGCGGGACGGAGAAATAGTGAAGATAAAAGATTTAATTTATGCTTCCCTGGTTGGCTCTGCCAACAATGCTGTGGAAAGTTTGGTTAGGGAGAGCGGTTTGAGTAGGTCGGAATTTATCCGAGAGATGAATAATTTTGTTCAATCATTGGGCGCAAAAGATACATATTTTGAAGAACCTACCGGCCTTTCCCCGAAAAACGTGAGTTCAGCCCGTGATTATGCTATAATAAGTAAAGAGGTTTTTAAAGAACCTCTAATCCGAAAAGCAAGCACCAGGAAAACCTATGAGTTCACCACAATCAACAGTAATCGCGCTCTAAAGCTTAAAAACACCAATTCCATGATCAGTCGGCCGGATAATATTCCGGGTATAGAAATAATCGGCTCTAAAACCGGATATTTGCATGAGGCCGGTTATTGTCTGGTAGTAAACGCGGAAAACACAGAGGGCGAAAATATTATCGCGATAATTTTAAAAGATAAAAGCAGAAGAGACAGTTTTGAGGAAATGGAAGATTTGCTTAAGTATGGGTTTAAAGCTATATAATAATCCGAATCCTCAAATTAAATGCGAATCCTTCGAATTATTCAAAAATGCAAATAAAGTAAATAATTCGCATGTAACATTTAAAATTTGAAGTATTCGCATATAATTCGTAGATTCGCATTGTAACTTATGATTAAGCTATTTAACGTTAATAAATCTTATCCTCCCAAAATCCAAGTTCTTAAGGACTTGAATCTTCATGTTAGTCCGGGAGAGTTTGTTTCTATTGTGGGAAAATCCGGAACCGGTAAAACCACGCTTTTAAAAGTCTTAATCGGCCAAGAGAGGGTTAATGAAGGTCAGGTGGTAATCGGGGATTGGGATATAACCAAAATTAAACAAAGAGAAATACCTTACTTGCGCAGACAAATCGGCGTTATTTTTCAGGATTTTAAATTATTGCCCAAGAAGAATTTGGCGGAAAATGTGGCTTTTGCTTTGCAAGTTAGCGGGCAAAGGCCGAAAAAGATAAGATCCATTGTTCCCAAAGTTTTAAAAATAGTGGGCTTGGAAGATAAACAGCACAGATATCCTAATGAGGTTTCCGGGGGTGAAAAGCAAAGGACCGCAATCGCCCGGGCTCTGGTTCACAGGCCGAAAATTCTCTTAGCTGACGAACCTACCGGAGACGTGGACTCCATTAATGCGGACGAAGTGATTGATTTGCTTTTAAAAATTAACCGTTTTGGAACCACTGTGGTTTTGGTTAGTCATAACCGAGAAATTATCAATAAACTCAGAAAAAGAGTGGTTACCATAGAGGATGGTCAGATTATTAGCGATCAGGAGAGAGGAAAATACATCCTTTAAAAACTTTTTCAAAAAAGTTTTTAACAGTTTTCAAAAAGTAAGGTATCTTATATTTTTTAGTTTACGAATTACAAATTCATTACAAATTTACGAATTAATATATTTTTAGCGAGTGCTTTTAACTTGGCGTAACGATTTTTTAAACTATTATAGGATAATTGTTGGACAATGTTTTAGCAGGTAATTTGGTTTGAAATTCGTAAATTTGTAATGAATTCGTAATTTGTAAACAGTAGTTAATTTGTAATTGTTATTATGTTTATTATTTCTTTGTTTAGGGCTATTAAATTTAGCCTGCAGGACATTTCCCGGAATATGTGGCTGTCTATTGTGACAGTAATTATTTTGGTTTTGGCGCTTTTTTCCATAAATATGCTCGTTGTAGTTAAAGTAATCGGAGACACGGCCATAGGCGCGGTAAAACAAAAAGTGGATGTAAATTTGTATTTAAAACCGGATGCGGCAGACAATGAAATAGAAGCTTTACAGAACAAGATACAAAATTTGAGCGAAGTAAAAGAAGTTAGTTATGTTTCCAAAGAAGACGCTTTAAAAAGTTTTAGAGAAAAAAATATTAACAATCCGGAAGTAATGCAGGCACTCCGAGTTTTGGGGAAAAACCCTCTAACCCCCAATTTAGTAATAAAGCCCTCAAACCCGGATAATATGGATAAACTTGTTACTGAATTGAATAAAATTGAAAGTTCCGTAATTGAGTCGCGCAATTTTATTAATCACCAAAAAATACTGGAAAAGATTCGCGCTATTACAGATCAAGTCAGTAAAGCCGGGATAGTTATTAGTTTAATTTTTATACTAATAACTTTATCCGTGGTTTATAACGCTATCCGAGTGGCAATCTATACTCACAACCAGGAAGTTACTATTATGAGATTAGTGGGGGCTTCCAATTCTTTTATTTATCTCCCCTTTCTACTCTCGAGTATTATTTACACCTTGGTGGGCCTGGCGATTTTAATCGGAGTGTTTTATCCTTTTTTAAGTCTTCTTCAGCCTTATCTGGAGGCCTTCTTTGTGGGCTATGATATAAATATTATTAATTATTTTAATAATAATTTTTTATTGATTTTCGGTCTGGAATTCGCGGGCATTGTTTTAATTAATATCGTAGCCAGCCTGATTGCTATTCGTAAGTATGCCCACATCTAGAATCCTAAAAAAAGATTTTTTTAATTTCCCGACAACAGAGGTGGCTCGTAATCTTTTGGGAAAATATTTAGTTAAACAGGCCGGGAAGGAAAATTCGGGTTTTAAAATTATCGAAGTTGAGGCTTATGACGGACCGGAAGACAAGGCCTCGCACGCCAGTCGAGGCAGAACCGCTCGAAATGAAATAATGTTTGGACCTCCCGGATATTTTTATGTTTATTTGGTTTACGGAATGCATTATATGCTTAATGTGGTTACGGGGGCCAAAGATTATCCAGCCGCGGTTTTAATTAGGGGCCTAGAGGGTTTCGAAGGTCCGGGTAAACTCACTCGGGGATTAAAGGTTGATTTGGATTTTAATAAAAAAAGCATCTCGCCGGAAAGCGGTCTTTGGCTGGAAGACAGAGGGGTGGAGACTTCAAAAAAGGAGATTGAGGCAAAACCCAGAGTAGGGGTGGATTATGCCGGACCGGTTTGGTCCCGGAAACTTTATCGCTTTCTTTTAAAAAATTGATTTAATTAATATTTTTATATGATTTTAAAAAAGAAAAAAAATTTATTCTCTTTTTCGGTTCTATTAGTAATAATTTTATTTTTAGGTTTTTCTTCTCAGAGTAATTTATGTAAAAAAGTTAATGCTCAAGAAGAGGAGGAGTGTGATCCTAAAACTGTCAGGGTTATTTCAACAAATGAAGAAGGTGGTTATGTCCCGACTAAATTCAAGGTTTATAGACAGATTGAAGATATAGACGGAAATCCTAAACCAGGGAAAAATGTGGCCGGGGGCCAGGTAGGTGAATTTTTGGGGTATGGTGAGGTGGAATTTGATGATGAAGAAGGATCTAATTATTGCGTGGAGATTTTAGGCCCGGAAAGTGGAGAGAGCTTTTGGGTTTATAATAAATTACAGGTTGGTTGCGGCGGTAGTGGACAAGTATCTGATCGTTTGAGCGGTATTCATTTTATTTTACGAGATATGGACGGTAATTTATTGCGAAATCAAAATTTTAAAGTTTATACTCAAGAGAGAGACGCTGATTATAAACCGGTTCGGGAAAAAAATAGGTTTATTGGCCGATTTAATACCAGTCAAACCGGAGAAGCAACCATTTATGTTCCCAGTGACGAGGATAGTATTGATCCCGAGGGCAATGATAAATATGTTTTAGAAATAAAAGGAGAAAACGGCGGATATTATACAGAATATAGTATTGATGTAGATGAAGGCCAGACTACAGAAGAGGAATATTTTTTAAGTGATATAAAGCTGACTTTTAAAGATTATTTGGGTAATACTTTTCCAGGAGGAACAAATGTTGAAATATTTAAACAGGTAAATGATCCCGGGGAAGTCAGAAGTTTGGGGGAAAGAATATCCAGGGTGAAAACAAATGATAACGGCAGGGTGGTTTTTACTTATCCCGAAGGAGTCTATGCTACCCGAGTAGAAGGATATGAGGGGCAAACTCAAACTTTTTGGGGTTTAGAAATAGAAAATCAGGAGCGTAGCTCCTACTCTTTAAAAACCGATTCTTCCTGGATAAGCGAGAATATGGCTTGCGACTCAGAAAGCCAACTGGAAATTTTAGTTAGAAATTCAGACAGAGAGCCCATTCCCGGGATTAAGTATGAATTTTACGAACAAACCACCGATGCCAGTGGTTATCCTGTAGCGGGCAATAAAGTTTTGTCGGGAAAAATTGGAGAAACCGGAAGGTTGGTTGAAGTTTTTAATCCCGACCCCCTAAAAAAGCATGCTTTAAAATTGTATCAAGAGAACAATCAAGTGGGTGAGTTTTGGTTTTATAATATAGAGTTTGAGTGCGGGGAAGATAAGACTTTAAGAAAATATTTGTCTGCTATTAATTTTGTTTTACGGGATGGGGACGGAAGCCTTTTAACGGATAAAAACTTTTTTGTTTACACCCAAAAAATAGATGTAGACGGAAATCCAATTAAGGAAAGAGAAGATCGAATAGCAAGATTAAAAACTTCGGAAAAAGGTGTGGTAACCTTGTATGTGGCGCCTGATCACCCCTTCAATGATCAGAAAAGAGGAATTTATGTTTTTGTTTCGGAAATGAAGGACAAAGAATATTTGGCTTATGATATCAAGGTAAAACCGGAGACAGAGGTAGATTTTGAGTATATTTTTTCTGATTTGGTAATAAAGCTAAAGGATGCTCAGGGCGAGGCTTTGACTGAGAAAAATTTTCGAATATATGAACAAGATTTAAATTTTCAAGGTCAAAGAATTTTAGGGGAACAAGTACAAAGATCTGAAACTGATTCTTCGGGTGAAGCAATTTTTAATTATCCGGTCGGAACTTACGCTATCAGAATAGAAGATGATTTCGGGAGCGAATATATATTTTGGGATGCCCGAATTAGGGACGGGGAGAGGAGTTATAAGAATATAAATACTAATTTAACCAGAGTCAAAACTTCTCCCGTGGATTATTCCGGAAGAAAAAATGTTATGGTTTATAAATTAGAAGAAGAAACAGATTCTACTTATTATAGAGGGGAGAAAATCAGCCGAGAGAAGATTACTTCTTCCGGGTATGTAGATTTGATTTTAAAACCTGATCCTTATTTGTTTGTAGTTGAAGGGAAGGAGGAAGCTGAATTTGGTAAGGCGATTTATACCCGAACCGGTGAATTTCAAGAAGTGGTTATAGGTTTGAATAATAATTATTTACTGCAAGCGGGTCAAAGGTTTCATTTGACCAAACCTGAACCACCCCAGACTTTAGCGGATCGTTTGCAGGGAAATATTTTGTTGCAGGTAGAAGAGAATGGCGAGGCTTGGTATATAAACCCAAAAGATAAGAAGCGTTATTATATGAAAAACGGGGAAGTCGCTTATGAGATGATGAGGTCTTTTGGGTTAGGTATTAAAAACGAAGATTTAAAAAAGATACCCGTAGGGTTTGACTCTCGTTTTAACGAGGAAGATACTGACGGAGACAACCTTCCGGACAAGATGGAAGAAGCCCTAGAGACCGATATACTTCAAGTTGATAGTGATGGGGATGGTTATGATGATGATGTGGAAATCAGGAACGGTTATAATCCGGCCGGTCCGGGCAAGCTTCCCTGGGACTCCGCTTACGCCGAGAAATTGAAAGGAAAAATTTTACTTCAAGTAGAAGAGCGAGGCCAAGCTTGGTATATTAACCCTGAAGATGGAAAACGTTATTATATGAAAGACGGAGCCAGCGCCTATGAAATTATGAGGTTTCTAAGTCTGGGTGTTACTAATGATAATTTAGGTCAAATACCGGAAGGCACGATAAATAATTAAAATAAGTAAAGTAAGTAAAATAAGTATTCCCTCGAATCAATAGGTCCACTACCCGCCTCGTCGAACTGAAGCCCGACTTCAGCGAGGTGGGCAAATATCATAAATCTATTATACTTATTTTTGTTTTTTAATGATTGTGATTTGCTAACTGACAAATCGCTGTTGAAAAACTATAAAACATTAATGCCCGTATTGATCGTTAATGTAAGCCCTTTACAAAAGGTTTTGTATAGGTTACTATATCGTTTAAGTATAAAAAATACACCGGTTAGCTGGTGTTTTTAATTTATTTATTTAAGTTTTTGGATTTTAAAAAGGGTTTTAGTTTTTAAAATCCGATATCTGATATCAGATTTTCGGGGATCGTCTAATGGTAGGACACACCCCAAACCATAAAGGTTTGGGGCAAG
>CAYRJF010000007.1:0-7276 GCA_964424365.1 uncultured Gammaproteobacteria bacterium
ATTTAAATATATATTTCCTCCTCCTTTCCTTGAAGATTAAAAAAATTATAATATAAATATTAACTGAAAAATTATGACTCAGAACGATATTGTAAAAAAAATCGGGAAAAAACCCGGAAAAAAGTTGGCTATTTTTGCTGGCGTACACGGCAATGAAAAGGCCGGTGTTTTTGCCCTGGAAAGATTGATAAAAGATTTGGAAGTCGAGGCGGGCGAGGTTTATTTTGTTTATGCTAATCCCAGAGCCATAGAGCAGGATGTAAGATATACGGAGAAGAATTTAAATCGATGTTTTCTGGAAAAGGTAGGCGATAGCTACGAAGAAAAGAGAGCTAAAGAGCTTATACCAATATTGGATGAATCTGATGCTCTGCTAGATTTGCACGCCAGCAACAACAAGGAGGCCACTCCTTTCCTAGTTTGCGGAGAGGATTGCAGTGAAATTGTGAGAATTTTTGATTTTGAGATAGTTTCTTTTGGCTGGGACAATATCGAGCCGGGGGCGACTGATGGTTATATGTATAATCAAGGTAAGCCCGGAATCTGTTTAGAATGTGGTTCGGTTTATCAATCAAAAGAGAATTCCAATTTAGCTTATAATTCGGCCTTAAAATTTTTAAATTATTTCGGAGCCATAAGCAGGCCTGTGGAATACAACCAAAAGCCCCAAAAAGTGGTCCAAGTTTTCCAAGCCACCAGGAAAAAAACCGAAGAATTCAGCTTTGTTAAGGATTTTGCCGATTTTGAAAAATTAATTCCCGGCCAAGTTTTTGCCCGGGACGGACAGGAAGAATATGTGGCCCGTGAAAACGAATGCACAATATTCCCTAATAGCAACAAAAAAATCGGGGACGAAGTCTTTGTTTTGGGTAGGTTTGTATAAAATTCGTTTTTTTATGTAATTTGGAATAATATTATATTTAAGGTGATAGCTTGACAAAATTTGAGATATAGTTTATTATTTATGAATAGTTTTAATTGATCTTTAAATTCAAATTTCAGAATATAAGGAGGGGAAAATGAAAATTTATTTTATCCGTTTAATTTGGAAAATGGTGACCTTTTTTTTCCGGGTAAAGCCTCCTGGAGAAGGTCGTGTGCCCTACCCTTCTTGGGTGAGGGTTTTTATCAATGAAACACCTTCCCGGCAAGTTGTTGAGGATATGGCCGACGCTTACGCCGAAATCTTTACCGATCCCATGTGGGGTGAAACTTGGACCAGAGAGGAGGCCATTGAGAAATTTGAGAAGGAAGTTAATTCCTCTCGGCCTTCTTTTCTCTGCGTAGTGGAGGGAGACGAAAAAAATCCCGTCGGAGGTTTATGTTGGGGGGCGTTGATTCCGGTGGAAGAAGTAGAGAAAGAGGCTTTTTCCTCCCTAGGGGTTAAACCGGAAGGCCTTGAGGAGATTTTGCATAAAAAGGGTGTCAAGCACCTTCTTTATTACCATGAGGTCGCTCTTCTACCTCGGTTTCGCCGGGGTCCGGAGCCGGTTAAGTTCCTGGTTCGTCCGGGGCTCGAGCTGGCTTTCAGCCACGGCGTCAAGGCCAATATGTTTTGGTCCTCTCCGGAATCGAAAATTGTTCCCCTGACAAGACTTTTGGGGTATGAGACTATATTCCGGACTAATAACGAGCACGGGGCTGAGATTGTTTTCCTGTTTACTTCCAACGGAGCTGCGAACCTAAAGTCGGCTCAAAATTTTACAGGGAAATACTTCTCTGTGATTTTCAAGTTATTTTCCCGGATTTTCCGGAAGATTTCCGGGAAAAAATAAATCAAAACCCACAATAGGGGCTGGCGTCAAGCTGGCCTCTTTTTTATTTTTATGGTAAAATATAAAAAAATTAGAAATAACCTTTAAGTATTTATGTATAATTTTTCTTTAAAGAGAAACGTGGAGGAGGCAATGTCGCGTTATAAAAATTATTGCGACGGATATAAAAGTCCGGCTCCTAATGGAAACGGGTATCTTGTTTCCCCGGTTTTGTCAGTGGGGAAAGTTTCAGAAAAATTTTATCATCCCGGTTCTAAAATTTTGGATTCAATCTTGGCTTATGATAAAGCGGAAACTACCTCCGCTTATTTAGGGCAAATAAACATGACAACCGTGTCTTCTTTTGTGGGAATTAACGGAGCAATTTGGGGATATGATTTTGTGAGCCCGGATGATTTAAGAAAAAAATACGCGGCTTCCTGGAAGTTTTTAAAAAAAGGCAGTAAAAAAATCCCTGTTTATGACCTTTCCCCTCTGCAAGAGGCCAGCAAGGAAGTTTGGGGAACCTTAAGCCGAAAACATTTTCCTTTTCTGCCTGGCTCTCATGTTCCTTGCGCGGGTAAATATTATACCAAAGAAGGGCCCTCGGAGATTTACGGAGCTATGGCGATTGGAATTCCGGAAAAAAGATCCGGTTCCGCGGCTTTGATTATGGAAGACACAGGGGAGATGAAAGGAGAGAATAGTAAGGATTTGGAACAAAAAATTATTAGAAACATTTCCGAAAGTGTTTTAGAAATCGGTAAAATTCAAAAAATAAATTACAAGGAAATATTTACCGGCTTTAAATCAATAAAATTAAGCAATGAGGAGATAGGTTGTGCTTTGGTGGTTATGCCTTATTTTTATTTAGCGCAGAACGCTTATTTATCCGGAACCGAGGAGCTTTTAAGCTTGGATTTAAAAGAATGGAAACGCAAAGCAAAATCTTTTTATAAATAGTTGAACTTATGTTCAATTTTTACGGGCTATCATTTTTGCATGGAGTTTCAATCACTATAATTTTAGTTTTAGGTTTTTGGGTATATTCAAAAGATAAAGAATCTTCTATTAATAGATTTTTTTTCTTTTCTGTTTTGTCAGTAGTTTTTTGGTTGATTACATTATTTTTGTTTTATACCATATCTAGCCATTTTTGGATCCTTTTTATAGGAAGATTAAATTTTGCCGCCACTATAGTAGTTGGATATTTTACTTTCAGATTTTCTTTGGTTTTTCCCAAAGAGATTTTTAATTTAAGGAGATGGCAACGCTTTTCCTTGAGATTTACTACTGTTGTTTTGTTCTTAATAACTTTGTTTACCCCCTTAATTGATAAAGACGAATTTATTTTAGAGCAATCCCGCCAAACTATTTACGGCCCTTTATATTTTTTGTTTGTTTTATATTTTGTAGGCATTATGTTATCTGCTGTGGCGATTTTTGTTTATAAATTAAGGTTAGTTTCAGATAGTTTAAAAAGACAGGTTCAATACGTTTTACTGGGTATAAGTTTAACTGCTATAGGAGGTTTTGTTACTAATATTTTTTTACCGTTTTATGGATATCAGGATTTAGCCAAATTAGGACCTATATCTGTTTTAATTTTCATTATAATTTTAACTTATGCCATATTAAAACACAATCTTTTTCATATTAAAGTTGTTTTATCAGAGATTTTAATCAGTGCTTTTGCTTTGTTGATGCTTATTAATGTTTTTATGTCTAATAACGCTTTTGAATATATTTGGAACGGAATGCTTTTTGTGGTTTTCGTTTATTTCGGGAGCATAATGGTGAAAAATGTTATCAGAGAAATTGAGGCTCAGGAACAGCTGGAAAGTTATTCTAAGCGTCTTAAGACGGCTAATAAAAAATTGAAAAAACTGGACAAGCAAAAAACCGAATTCATGTCCTTTGCCGCCCATCAGCTTCGAAGCCCCCTGACTTCGGTAAAAGGATTCGCTTCCCTGATTCTGGAAGGCGCTTTCGGCAAGACTCCGAAGAAGGTAAAAGGAGCGGCGGAGAAGATCTATGAAGCCAGTGAGGCCATGTCCGACTCTGTGGATGACTATTTAAATATTTCCCGAATAGAGCAAGGCAGAATGGAATACAATCTGGAAGAGTTGGATCTCTACGACCTCACCCAAGATGTAGTAGAAGAACTAAAACCCACCGCCTACAAAAAGAAACTCAAGCTGAACTTAACTTCAGACAAATACAAAAAATACCCGGCCCGAGTGGACAGGAGTAAGGTTAGACAGGTGATCAATAATTTCCTAGACAATGCCATCAAATACACCCCTGAGGGAGAAGTTAAGGTAAAAGTAGAGAGGCAAAAAGAAAAGATCAGGATATTTATCCAGGATTCCGGAATCGGCATGAGCCAAAAGACCATTCAGAAACTTTTCCAGAGATACAGCCGGGCTGAGGATACCCAAGGCATCTCCGGCACCGGCCTAGGCCTCTTTATCGCCCGGAAAATGATTGAAGCCCAGGGAGGCCGAGTCTGGGCCGAGTCAGAAGGAGAAAATCAAGGCTCCGCTTTTTTCATTGAGTTGCCTTTGTATAAAAAAAGTGCACAGAAAAATAAAACAAAAGACAAAAAATAATTTAAGACTTAATTGTTTCTAAACTATGTTTGAGAATAATATTTTAGCCGGAATTTTCCTTTTAGCCTTGGCAGTAATCGCCACCCAGGCCTTAATTACTTTGGCCCGGGGCTATAAAAATAAAGCAATTCGGAATTGGTTTTATTTAAGTTTGTTTGTTTGTTCTTGGGTTTTAATCAGCTGGAGGGTTAATGTGATTCCGGGGAATTTGGGTTCTACTCATTATTTTCTGTACAATTTTTTTATACTCTTAATCCCGATTTTTTATTTTCGGTTTATTAGTAATTTTTTAAATCTGGGAGAGAGGAGAAAATCATTCCGAAATATTATTTATGCCTCAGCTTCAATATTGTTTTTAGCGGACATAATTATCTGGTTTTATCATTATACCCCCAAGTCGCTTTACCCGATTATTAAGTGGGGCCATTTTAATTATTACACCGCGGTTATTTTGATTTATTTCATCGTCTCTTTTTTAATTTCTTTTTATTTGATAACCAGACATTGCCGGGAATGTTCAGGGGTGTTGAAAAGAAAAGTTAAGTATATTTTTTTTGCCAGTTTAATCGGGGTTACGGGCGGCATTTTGGTATATCTGCCGATTTTAAGCGCCTACAATTATTTGGGTATTTGTGTTTTAATCTTGGCTATGTTAATGGTGGCTTATGCCATAACCAAGCACCCTTTGGCCAGTTTTAAGGAGGTGGTTAGTTATATTTATATATATTTTTTTGTAGCCACTTTTGTTTATATTTTTCATCAATTGGCTTCGTTTATTGGAGCCACTTACTTAGGCGGAGTCCTTACTACCAAGTCCTTGGTTTTGGGAATTTTTATCAGCATTGTTTTTTCTTTAATATTTTTGTCTTTTTTACGTTTTGTCCAGGATACCAGCGACCTGCTTTTTTATAAAGGGAGAAAACCCAATAAAATAATTAAGGATTTTGCCCTGAAGATTAATAAAGAGTTGGACTTTGAAGCTTTGTTAAAGATTATTAAAAACGAGTTTAAAAATACTTTGGGGGCTCAGGAGGTAAAAATTTTAATTTTAAAACCTCACGCGATTGCCGAAGTTATGGAAGAGTATTCTTCCGTGGGGATTAAATTTTCTAAAAAAAGTCCGGTTTTCCGAATTAAGGAATTGGTGGTGGCAGATCCTAAAAAGGGGAAAGAAAAAAATAAGCAAATCAGACAAGAGTTGAAAAAACACGGATTCAAGGTGGCAATCCCCCTGCTTTTGGAGAATGATTTAAGAGGAATAATTTTTTTAAGGGAAAAACATATGCGCGGAGCTTATACCGAGGAAGATTTGGATTTTTTGAAAATTACCAGTTCTCATGCCGCGGTAGCGATTCACAATGCTTTGTTGTGCGAGGAGCTTGAAGGATGCAACCTTGACTTAGAAAAAGAGGTTAAAGAAAAAATGGAAGATATTAAGGAGAAAAATCAGAGATTGGAGCATTTACTTAAATCTCAGACCGAGTTTTTGGATATTGCTTCTCATCAGCTTAGGACTCCGATGTCGGTTATTAAGGGAATGCTTTCCATGATGAAGGAGAAAAAGTTGACCCAGAAGAAAAGAAATGAATTTTTAAAAGCGATTACCCAGAACGCTTTTCGCCTGGAGGAAATTATTGAAACTATTTTGACAGCCTCGGAGCTGGATAGCGGAAATTTCGGATTTGAACTGGGGCCGGTGCAACTTAAGCCCTTGCTAAAATCTATTCAGGAAAAGGAGCAGATGAGGGCGGAGAAAAAACATATCAAATTTAAATTGGATATGCCCCGAAAATATATCTTACCGGTTCTTTCCCATGAAAGCTATCTAAAGCAGGTTATAGAAACCATAGTGGACAACGCTTTTCAATATACTCAAGAAGGATCAGTTACTGTTCGTCTAGTTCCGGGGCAGAAAAAAATTGATATTGAGGTGGAGGATACCGGAATCGGAATCCCGCAAAGGGAGAGAAACAAGATTTTTAATAAATTTAGCCGTTGCAGGAATGCGGTCGATACTTACGGCAACGGCTCCGGACTCGGCCTGTTTGTGGCCCATAAAATTATTAAAGATCATCACCGGGACGCGCGGATTTATGTCAAAGAAAGCCGGCCCGGCAAGGGGACTACTTTTGTGATTAGCTTACCTACGGTGAAGAACGACTAACCCCAAATTTTTAAAATTTGGGGTTCGCTGAACTGCGCGGAACGGACGCGGAATTACGCGGAAAATCAATTGGGGGATGGTTAGTTTTTGGTAAAAACAAAAAAATGATTTTAAAACAAAGACCTTGAATTTATTAAACAGGGGTGTTATAGTGGTGTTTAGAAAATTAAAAATAAATTTATGCCCATGCAAATCAGGATAAAAACTACTAAAATTGATTTAACTCCGGAGTTAAGAGAGTATATCCAAAAAAAAGCGGACATGCTGGAAAAGTATTTGGGCGATGTGCAGGTTTTGAATTGTGATGTAGAGGTGGGTTTGGTAAAGCCGGGGAATCATGGCGGAAAAAATTATCGGGCAGAGATAAATCTGGAATTACCGGGAGACTTATTAAGAGTGGAAAAAGTAGCAGAATCCCTGCATAAAGCGATTGATAAAGTTAAGGATCATTTAGCCAGGTCTATTAAAAGATATAAAGATAAAAGCTAGCTTTAAGGGGATGATTGTAAAGTCATTTGGTTCGCGGAAGCGGGCGGAACAGATTCCGAACTTCGCGGAAAGATTATGGTTATTTGCTTGAGAATAATTTTTTTCCGGAGCCTTAGGGAGGCTCTTTTTAATTCTACTAAAGTTACGGAGTAACTTTAGTCGCGGAAGAACGCTGAACAAACGCGGAACCACGCGGAAAATATTTTTAATTCTACTAAAGTTACGGAGTAACTTTAGTCGCGGAAGAACGCTGAACA
>CAYRJF010000007.1:7376-20007 GCA_964424365.1 uncultured Gammaproteobacteria bacterium
GGAGTAACTTTAGTCGCGGAAGAACGCTGAACAAACGCGGAACCACGCGGAAAATTAAAATTTAATCATTTTTTATAAAAATTGTTAGAAATATGAAGGTATTGAATAAATTTTTAGGAGATCCTAATGAAAAAATTATTAAATCCCTGCAACCTTTAGTGGATAAAATCAATCACTGGGAAGAGACTATTTCCCGGTTAAGTGATGAAGAGTTGGCCGGGATGACCGAAAGATTTCAGAAAAGATTAGGGTCTGAAAAGAAAAAAGACAAGAACAAAGATATTGAGAAAAAATTGGAAGAAATACTTCCGGAAGTTTTTGCCGTGGTTCGTGAAGTGTCTAAGCGGACTATGGGAATGAGGCATTTTGATGTCCAGTTAATCGGAGGAATAATTCTTCACCGGGGTCAAATTGCGGAGATGAAAACCGGGGAAGGAAAGACCTTGGTGGCCACGCTTCCGCTTTATCTTAACGCCCTAACCGGCCAAAGCGCTCATTTGGTCACGGTTAATGATTATCTATCTCGAGTAGGTGCCGGTTGGATGGCTAAAGTTTATCATTTTTTGGGTTTGAGCGTAGGAGTTATTACCAGTGATGCTTCTTATATTTATGACCCGGAATTTACGGATGAATCTCAATACGACGAGCGATTGAAACACCTGCGTCAGATTAATCGAAATGAAGTTTATAAATGCGACGTGGTTTACGGAACTAACAATGAATTCGGCTTTGATTATCTTAGGGATAATATGGCCTCCAGTTTGGATAACCAGGTCCAAAGAGACTTTAGTTTTGCAATTGTAGATGAAATTGACTCTATTTTAATTGATGAAGCCCGGACCCCTTTAATTATCAGTGCCCCGGCCGAGAAATCCACGGATAAATATTATCAATTCGCTAATTTAGTGAAAAAATTAAAACCCAATGACCCGGATAACCCGGAAACGGCAGGCGATTATAATGTGGATGAAAAAATGCGAAGCGTAACTCTAACCGAAGAGGGTATTTCCAAGATGGAGAAATGGTTGGGCATGGGCAATATTTATGTGGAAAAGGGAATAAGAGAAGTTCATCATATTGAGCAGGCCTTGAAAGCGCATGTGCTTTTTAAGCGGGAAAAGGATTATGTAATTCAGGAAGGAGAAGTGGTAATTGTGGATGAGTTTACCGGGCGGCTAATGCCGGGTCGACGTTATAGCGAAGGGCTCCACCAAGCAATTGAAGCCAAAGAGGGGGTGGAGATAAAAAGAGAATCTCAAACTTTGGCTACGATCACTTTTCAAAATTATTTTCGAATGTATGACAAATTATCCGGTATGACCGGTACGGCTGCCACCGAGGCGGAAGAGTTCGCCAAAATTTATAGCTTGGATACTGTAATTATCCCCACCAACAAGCCCATGGTCCGGAAAGATTATAATGATTTGATTTACCGAACCGAGGAAGGAAAATTTAAGGCGGTAATTGCCGATGTTAGAGAGAGAAACCAAAAGGGCCAACCGGTTCTTGTGGGGACGGCCTCGATTGAGAAGAATGAAAAATTGGCCGAGATGATGGAGAAAGAGGGTTTGGAGGCGCAGGTTTTAAACGCCAAAAACCACGAAAAAGAAGCGAAGATTATTTCCCAAGCCGGTAGTCCGGGAGCGATTACTATTGCCACCAATATGGCCGGCCGGGGAGTGGACATTATCTTGGGCGGAGATCCGCCAGACAAAGAAGAGCAGAAAAAGGTCAAGGAATTGGGAGGACTCCATGTTTTAGGCACGGAAAGGCACGAGGCCAGGCGGATTGATAACCAGCTTCGGGGGCGGGCCGGCAGACAGGGAGACCCGGGATCCAGTCAATTCTTTGTTTCTACCGAGGATGATTTAATGCGGATTTTCGGAGGGGAAAGAATGAATCGGATTATGACCACCTTAAAAGTCCCGGAAGATGTTCCGATTGAAAATAAAGTAATTTCGCGTTCCATTGAATCAGCTCAGAAAAAAGTGGAAGGAAACAATTTTGATATCAGAAAACATTTAGTGGAATATGACGATGTGATTAATAAGCACCGGGAAGCGATTTACGAGAGGAGAAAAGAAATTTTAAAAATCGCGGAAGGAAAAACCGAAGAAGATAGCGCCAGGACTTTGTCAGATATAATTTTGGAAATGGTAGAGGCGGAAATTGAGCAAGTGGTCAGTTTTCATACCCCGGGAGACAAGGTGGCTGATTGGAATTTGGACGAAATTTATCAGGTGGCTTCCACTATTTTTCCGGTCCGAGAAAAATTAAAGGAAGATTTGTCCGGCTTAATTAAGGATAATAGTAAATTGGACAAAGCCAAGGCAAGGACCGCGATTATTGAGCATTTGGTCGGGTTGGCTCGGGAAAATTATGATAAAATATTAACCAAGGCCAAAGAATACGAAGTGGATTGGTCCGGAGTGGAAAAAGAAGTTTTGATTCGGGCGATTGATAGTTTATGGATGGATCATTTGGAGGCTATGAATCATATGCGTCAGGGAATCGGTCTGCGCGGTTATGGCCAAAGAGATCCTTTAATTGAGTATAAAAAGGAAGCTCATCGGATGTTTCATGAATTAACTGACATGATTCAGAGGCAAGTGGTTTATGCCATTTATAAGTTGGCAGCTACCGAGGAGGAGCAGGTGAGTGATTTTGCCGCGCCTACAATCGGGGAAAGGGCCCAGCAATATAGCGCTCCGGCTAAAACCATGAACAACAGTTCCACCAGTTCAGTTGCCTCGGTTTATTCCCAGCCCAAACCGAAGAATAACCAAGGCCAAAAGGTCGGCCGCAACGACCCCTGTCCCTGCGGCAGTGGTAAAAAATACAAGAAGTGTTGTGGAAGATAGGGGCATGTAACACATAACATAAAAATATTTAATTTTTACAATTTTTAATTTTTGAAAT
Source organism: uncultured Gammaproteobacteria bacterium (assembly GCA_964424365.1). Lineage (GTDB taxonomy): Bacteria > Patescibacteriota > Patescibacteriia > Patescibacteriales > JAGXOH01 > JAIOTG01. The sequence continues at coordinate 10,296 of CAYRJF010000007.1, forward strand.
AATATCTAAATTAAAATTTCAGCAATAATCATTGATGCCTATTTAAAAATTATAGCATTAGTGATTATTTATAAAATTAAAAATTATAAAATTTTTAGCCTCATGCTTGACGCCTTATCAATAATTTTATTAGTAGTTTGTTTAGCGGTTATTGCCATGCTCGTTTTTCTGCTTTTTAAGAAAAGGGGAGAGAAGGAGGAGAGTTTAGGGGTTTTGACCGAGAGGTTGAATCATCTGGTTAGCCAGAATGAAGAACTTAGGAAAACCATGGACAGCAAATTATCCGAGACCCATAAGGCCACTCAGGATCAATTCAGTAAAAGTACCGGAGTGATGCAAGATGTTACCCGTCAGGCAAACAAACTTATGGCTGATATTCACAGCCAAAGTCAGAAGGTAATTTCCGAGGTATCTTCCAAGCTGACCAAGCTGGATGAGACCAATAAGCAAGTGGTAAATTTTTCCAGCCAACTGCAGAATCTTCAGGATATTTTGAAAAACCCTAAACAAAGAGGCGTTTTGGGAGAGTTTTATCTGGAAGAGATTTTGAAAAATGTTCTTCCTCCCAAGTCTTACGCTATGCAGTATCGGCTGGGCAAAAACAAAGAAGGCCAGGAGTTGATAGTAGACGCGGTAGTGTTTGTTAAAGAGAAAATTATTCCCGTGGATTCCAAGTTTTCTTTGGAAAATTATGAGAAGATTTTAAACTGTAAAGATAATGAAGAAAGGGAACGCCTGGAAAAAGTACTTAAACAAGACTTGAAAACCAGGATTGACGAGACTTCCAAATATATTCATCCGGACAAAGGAACATTTGAATTCGCTTTTATGTTTATTCCTTCCGAGGCGATTTATTATGATTTATTGGTTAATAAGGTCGGGGCGGTCAAAGTAAATACTACGGATTTGATTGAATACGCTTTCCGGGAGAAAAGCGTGATTATCGTTTCCCCGACTTCCTTCCTGGCTTACCTCCAGACGGTTCTCCAGGGCTTGCGGGCTATGCAGATTGAGGAGTCGGCTCAAGATATTCGAAAGAATGTGGAGAAGTTGCGTCGGCATGTTTCCAGCTATGATGATTTTTTAAAAAAATTGGGAGGCAGTTTAAGCACTTCGGTTAACCATTACAACAACGCTTATAAGGAATTTAAAAAAGTGGATAAGGATGTAGCTCGGATTACTGAACAAGAGTCAAAGGTAGAGCCGGAGAAAATTGAAAAACCCAAAGCGGATTAATTTTATGACTTTAAAAGATAAAAAAAACACTCAACTTAAAAAGGCAGTTATTAAGTTAATTGCTTTTTTTGATTTATTCGATTATCCTTTGACTTCCCGGGAGGTTTGGAGATATTTGAATCAAGGAGTTGATTATCAAAAGGTTAGAGAGATTTTAAAAAAGGGTTCTGGCAAAATTTGGGCTGAGAGAAACGGATTTTATTTTTTAAAAGACAGAGAAGAAATAGTGGAGATAAGAAGATTTAGATATAATTATGCCCGAAAAAAAATTCTCCGGGCCAGGAAGCTGGCCAAGTTTTTTCGTTATTTTCCCGGGGTGGAGATGATCGCCGTGAGTAATATTATGGGAGAATATAATTTAAAAAAGGAAAGCGATATTGATTTATTAATTATAGCCCGAGAAGGCAAAATTTGGTCAGCCAGGTTTTATTGCGTGTTAGTAACTAAATTGTTGGGCTTAAGGCCCAAGCCGGGTAAAGAAGAAAATAAAATTTGCCTGAGTTTTTTCTTGACTCCTCGGGGGCAGAATCTGGAAGGGCTTCGTCTTTCCCGGGATGTTTATTTTAATTATTGGATGGCCGGACTAGAGCCCGTATTTAATCGGAATTATGCTTATGAAAATTTTATTAAAGCTAATCGGTGGCTTTCCGAGGAGCTTCCTAACTGGAAACTTAAAAAAGAAAATTGGCTTACTCGGGAAAGGAAGATTTTAAGCTTTTTAGTGAATTTATTGGCCTTTGAAAAGCTTTTCAAAAGAATTCAGCTGGTTTTTATGAACCCGGAGCTTAAAAGAAAAATGAATCAAGACACTTGCGTGGTTATAAATGATAAGATTTTAAAACTTCATACAAAGGATCGTCGGGAGTATTATAGGGAGGAGTTTATTAACAAATTAGCTAAATATTTAAAAATTTATGAAGCTTAAATGGGAAAAGTTTCTGGAACACGGGATTTATTTTCTGGCCTTGATTCTTCCTATCCAAACCAGGTTAATAATCAAAACTTTAGAGATTCAAGGGGCTCCTCTGGAATATGGAACCGTAAGCATTTATCTAACTGATGTCTTTTTACTGGGTTTATTGGCTTTGTTTTTAATTTATTATTTTTCTTCCGGATTGAAAATTAAAGAAAATTTGAAGCTGCCTCTCTATTGGTGGATATTGGCCGGGTTGGATTTAGTTCTTTTTCTCTCTATATTTTGGTCTCAGGATAAAATTTTAGCTGTTTATAATTATTTAGTGTTTTTATTGGGAGTAGGGCTTTTATTTTTGATTATAAAAGCTAAATTTAATAAACTTAAGTTTATTTATTTTTTTCTGGTCGGATTATCTTTGCAGGCTCTTTGGGGGATTTTTCAGTTTTTAAATCAATACGCTCCGGGATTTAAATATCTGGGGTTGGCTAGCCATGATCCGGAGAACTTGGGAGTATCAGTAGTGGAGACTATAGGCGCTGACGGCTTGGGCAGGCGTTGGCTCCGGGCTTATGGCGGTTTGGATCATCCCAATATTTTGGGCGCGGTTTTGGCTCTAGGTCTCTTGCTTGCTTTAATTTTGTTTATTCAAAAACATTTTTCCGGGGCGAAAAGGGAAGGCGAGCAGAAGTATTATTTGCTTGAATATTTATTTTTGTTAATCCTTACAGGCGGTTTGTTTTTTAGCTTTTCCCGAGCCGCCTGGCTGGGATTTTTGGCAGGCTTGGTAGTTTTAGGCCTGGGTTTTCTTTTTCAGAAAAAATGGAGGTATTTACAAATCCTCGGGAAGGCGGTTGGTTTTTTGTCTATTTTGATTATTGCCTTGTCTTTGACTTATCCCACTATAGTTAAAGCTCGCTTGGGAGGAGAAGGGGAATTGGAGCAGAGATCCAACCGGGAGAGAATCGCCTCCCTAAAAGAAGCAAAAGAAATAATCAAAGATAATTGGCTTTTCGGAGTGGGCGCGGGTAATTACACTCTGGCTTTAAAAGAAAAAGAGCCGGGGAAGCCGGGTTGGTATTATCAGCCGGTTCATAATACTTTCTTGCTTCTTTGGGCGGAAACCGGTATCCTGGGCATTTTTTTGGGAATCGCTTTTTTCCTCTTCTTATTTATTCAAAGTCTCAGGGAATTCTCTTTGACCAATTTATCACTCCTGGTTTCTTTGTTTGTCTTAATGATGTTTGAGCATTGGTGGTGGAGTTTGCATTTCGGGGTTTTAATTTTGGGCCTACTTGCCGGATTAATGCTCCGTAACCTGAAAAAAGTTTAAATTTTTTCAAATCACATAAGTGTGTTATACTTAGTATGTTTATTTATGTAACAATAATTTTGCATTTTGAGATTTGATTTTTAATTTTTTATCTATGTATTATCAAAAAAAGTTATCCAACGGATTAAGGCTCCTGACTGTGCCTTTAAAAGGAACTAAAACAGTTACGGTTTTGGCTATGGTGGCAACCGGGTCAAAATACGAAACCAGGGAAAATAATGGAATTTCCCATTTTTTGGAACATATGTTTTTCAAGGGGACAAAAAAAAGACCCCACACCATGGATATAGCCAGTGAACTGGACGGCGTGGGAGCGGAATACAACGCTTTTACAGACAAAGAATGCACCGGCTATTGGGTAAAGGTGGATTACAGTAAAAAGGAATTGGCCTTGGATGTGGTTAGTGACATCTTGCTTAACTCCAAGTTTTCCCAAACCGAAATTGACCGGGAAAGAGGAGTGATAATGGAAGAGAGAAATATGTATCTTAATAATCCTATGATGCGGATTGATGATATTTTTGAGAACTGTCTTTACGGAGACACTTCCGCGGGCTGGGATATTGTGGGCACCAAGAAAAATATTCAGGGCTTGAATCGAAAAGACTTTTTGGAATATTTTAAAAATCAGTATGGCGCGGAAAACACGGTAGTTTGCTTGGCCGGAAATGTGAAGCCGGAAGATTCGGAAAAGTTGGTCCGAAAATACTTTAAAGACCTGAGACAAGCCGAACCCAAAGAAAAAGAATCAGTCAAAGAGGTGGAGCAGAAAAAACCTGGTTTAAAGCTTGAATATAAGGAAGGGGAACAGATTAATTTATCCCTGGGGGTTAGGGCGTATCCGATTGGTCATCCCCGAGAGTATTTAGCCAAGATGATTTCTGTAATTTTGGGTGGCTCTATGAGCTCCCGTTTGTTTACCCAACTCAGGGAAAGGCACGGTTTAGCTTATTATGTCCGGACCGCGTCGGTTTTTTATACTGATACCGGTTATTTAACTACCGAGGCCGGGGTGCCCAGAGAAAAGCTGGACAAAGCGATTGAGATAATTCTGGGGGAATATCGGAAAATCAGGGACAATTTAGTGTCGGAGCAAGAACTGGAAAGAACCAAAGAGCTGATAAAAGGAAGGACCCTGATTCAACTGGAATCCTCCGACCAAGTGGCCAATTGGTATGCCCGTCAAGAAATTTTCCGAGAAGATTTATTTAGCTGGAAAGAGTTTTTGAAAAAAGTTGACGGGATAAAGCGGGAAGAGATGAAAAAGGTGGCGGAGGAGATTTTTCAAAATTCCGGCTTAAATTTGGCCTTAATAGGACCTTTCAAGGAAAAAGAAGGCTTTCGGGAGAAGTTGAATTTGTAGCCCTAACTAATCAACAAATCCTTTCACAAATTTACAAATCATTATTTGTAGTATTTGTTGTTGATTTGTAGATTTGCCGGGGGACTTGCTTTTTTCAAAGGTTTTTGTTATATTATTTTATAAGCTTCCTTTAAAACATTAGGGACTTTTTTTATTTTGTCCTTCGATAAAAGGTTTTTTGGTTGTGTCTCAAGGGTGTCGCAGTCCCTTAACAGGAGACTGCAACCAGGCCAAATACTACTTTTTTCGCTGACTCTGTCAGCAGGCCCTAGTTAAAAAAAGCGTACCTGCCCCGCCCGATACGAGCGAGGCGAATATTTATGCGGGGTCGGGAGATAACGATGAGGTCGATGGTTCTCACCCAAAGGGTGATCAGCCTCTGGCTGAAAATCCATTTCAAAACAACTGAATTTTAAACAAGGGTGTGTAGCTCAGTTGGTCATCCCGCACCATAAAGGTGCAGGACGGGGGAGCGCATCGGGGGATAACGATGAGGTCGATGGTTCCCGCCCTGCGGGCGATCACCCGCAGGGTGAAAATCCATTTAAAAACAACTGAATTTTAAACAAGGGTGTGTAGCTCAGTTGGTCAGAGCGCATCGCTGATAACGATGAGGTCCGTGGTTCAAATCCACGCACACCCACATTCTCATTTATGATTTTATGATTGAAGATTTATGATTTTATTTAAGTTAAATCATAAATCAAAAATCTTAAGTCGTAAATGTGCAGGCGCGGGGTAGAGCAGTTGGCAGCTCGCCAGGCCCATAACCTGGAGGTCACGGGTTCGAATCCCGTCCCCGCAACATGGTGATTTTCGAATTACGAATTACGAATAGTGAATAAATTATTTCATTTATGGACAGAAATAATTTGTCAGATCGCACTAAACATTTTGCTTTACGAGTTATTAGATTATCAAGGTCAATTCCCAAGACAACAGAAGGTGTGATTATAGCTAAACAAGTTATAAGATCAGGAACTTCTGTCGGGGCTAATTATAGAGCGGCTTGTAGAAGTAAGTCTAGGCATGACTTCATTTCAAAATTATCAATTGTAGAAGAGGAAACTGATGAAACAATTTTTTGGATGGAAATTTTAGTGGAAGCCGGTATTATGAAGAAAGATTTGTTAAGCGATTTAATGGAAGAGGCCAATCAGATATTAGCAATAGTTATAAAATCAAAAATTACAACCAAACAAAATCAAAAAAATAATAAAAAATTCGAAAATCGCAATTCGCAATTCGAAAATTAACATGCCGGGGTAGCTCAGTGGTAGAGCAAATGACTGAATTTTCGGTCCCTTTCACAGAAATGTGAAAGTGAAAATCGGGTGAATTCGGAGAAGCCTAATTTTAAAATGGTAACTCCGAGCCAAGTCCTGGTGGGTGTTGTTTCCAGGAAAGGTGTAGAGACTAGCGGGTGAGACCCAACAATAATCCCGCAAAAAGCGCCCGACTCCGTATTTTATAAATTTATAAAACGGAGATGATATAGTCCGATCCTTGGAGAAATCCAAGAAAAATTATTGGAAAATCATTGTGTCGTGAGTTCAATTCTCACCCCCGGCACATTTCAAGTGTCGAATTTCGAACTTCGAATTTTATTGAGTATGTAAAGTTTTTTCAAAAGTATTTGAAAATCGCAATTCGAAATTCGAAAATTGCTTCGGAGTGTGGCCTAGATGGCTAAGGCGCGTGCTTTGGGAGCACGAGATCGTGGGTTCAAGTCCCACCACTCCGACTTAAGTTTAGAAAACCTTTTCAAAAAGGTTTTCTACGCTTTCCAAAAGTAAGGTATCAATATAAATTTTTTATAGCGAGCAAAGCTCTACGGCCATAAAAAATTTATATTGATGATTAATTTTTATAAGAGTAATAATGATAGTATAAAGCTCAGTGTGTCTGGCGGATATAATATTATTGAACTCCCTTTTTACAACCGTGCTTAACCGTCTTAGTACTATCTTTTCCAGTGCCAGCCCAGCACAGCCTACCCAATGGAAAATATAGCACTAAGACGGTTAAGCTTATTCTCGAGTTAAGAAATTTTACTTTTACCCAGACACACTAAATTTGATAGTATGGTAATAATTGGTTTAGAAATTATAATTTAAAATTTAATTTATATTATGCCGAATACAAAATCAGCCAAAAAAGAGTTGCGTAAAAGCGCTAAAAACAAAGAACTTAACCTTAAATTTAAAAGAGAATTTAAGGAATTAGTAAAAAAGAGCCAAAAGGCGATTGAGGCCGGTGATGAAAAAGCCAAGGAATTGGTAGGCAAGGCCTTGAAAGCCATTGATAAGGCGGCCGAGAAGGGAATAATCAAAAAAAATACCCGAGACAGAAAAAAATCCCGGCTTCATCAGGCTTTAAACAAAAAATTTAATTCAGAAGAAAAAAAGTAAAAAACCAAAAACCGTTTCTAAGAGGCGGTTTTTGTTTATAAAAATTTGAAATTTTCTTGTTCTTATTTTGTTTCTTGCTATAATATAAATAGGGCCTGCTGATTCGCGTCAGCGAGAAAGGTAATATTTATAGAATAAAGACAAATACGTTTTTATTTATTCGTAAATTACCGCCCGAGGCGGTCGTGCGTAACTAATTAGTAATTTGTAAATATGTTACATGAAGAGAGGAGCAAGTTAAAAGACAAAACTCAGGATTTAAAAAGAGCGATTGATTCTTTAAAAGAAGAATTGGAAGCTGTGGATTGGTATAATCAGAGAGCGGATGCCTGTAGTGACGATAATTTGCGTAAGATTTTACTTCACAACGCCAAAGAAGAAAAAGAGCATGCGGCTATGATTATGGAGTGGCTCAGGCAAAACGACGAAGAGTTTGCAAAAGAAATGAAAGATTATCTTTTTTCTAAAGAAAGCGATATCACCAGCTTAGAAGAGTAGTTATGCGCAGAGTCTTTTTTATAGGGGCGGTAATAATATTTGTTATCGCCCTTTTCAGTTTTTATTATTTGGGGAGAAACAATTTTTCTGAACTCGAAATAACTTTTTTGGATGTTGGGCAAGGCGATTCTATTTTGATAGAAGCGCCCCGGGGGCAAAATATTTTAATAGACGGAGGTCCGGACAAGCAAGTAATCAGAAGATTGGGCGAGGCCTTGCCTTTTTGGGAAAGGGAAATTGATTTAATAATTTTAACTCATTCTCATGCCGACCATGTAACCGGACTCTCGAGTGTTTTGGAAAGATTCCGAGTAGGTAAGGTTTTTTATAACGGTCTAAAGCCGGAGACGCCGGAATATAAAAAATTTTTAGAATTGGCCAAGTCCCGGACTAAACTTCTTCAAATTAAAAATAAACAAAAGTTGCAAATGGGCCCGCAGTGTCAAATCGAAATAATTTATCCCGGAGATTGGAGCGGAGAGGAGGATAACTTGAATAACGCCTCTTTGGTTTCCCGCTTGGATTGCCGGGGAGAAACCGCGCTTTTTACCGGAGATGTAGAAAAAGAAGCGGAGAAGAAGCTCTTGGCGGAAGATTACTCTTTAAAAAGCAGAGTCTTAAAAGTTTCTCATCACGGTTCTGACACCTCCAGCCAGAAAAAATTTCTTAAAAAAGTGGATCCGGAAATCGCCGTAATTCAAGCGGGTAGAGACAATCGCAAAGGACATCCCAGTAGAAGAGTTTTGAAAAGATTAGAACGAATAGGCGCCCATATTTTTCAAACCGGCTTGTCCGGAACCATAGAATTAAGTTTTACTGATAACCAAACAGAAGCGCAGTTCTTGTCAGGAAGGAATTAATTTATTATAATAATTTTTAAGGTTCTTTAGAAAATTTTGTGGGTTTAATGAATTTACAACAATATTTCCCCCTTGAGGGGGAATTTAAGGGGGTGTAACGTTTATAAAACTCAATATTTATGATTTTTTTCACTTTTTAACCTATAACACTTCCCTAATCCGCCAGCCGGCGGACCTTCTCTAGAAGGGACTTTACCCACAAATAATTTTAAAGAACTATTTTTAATAACAATTAATATATGATTTAAAAATATTTTTTTATTAGAGAAATATTTTTTAATTTTAGGTTATTTATGTCTAAACCCAGAGAAGAAAGAAGTTTAATTATTATTAAGCCGGACGCTTTAAATCGCAGTTTAGTCGGCGATATTATCAGTCGTTTTGAGAAAAAGGGACTAAAAATAGTGGGAATGAAAATGATTCGGTTGGATGATAAGGTTCTAGAGGAGCATTATTCTCATTTGGCGGACAAACCTTTTTTCCCCAGAATCAGGGATTTTATGAAAAAATGGCCGGTAATTGTGACGGTTGTGGAAGGATTGGAGGCAGTGGAAAGCGTTCGCTTGATTACCGGGGAAACCCTGGGAAGAAAGGCGGATGCCGGGACTATTCGGGGTGATCTTTCCATGAGTGTTCAGGCCAATATTGTCCATGCTTCTGATAGCTTGGAAAACGCCCGGACTGAAATCAAGAGGTTTTTTAAAGATGAGGAGCTTTTTGACTGGGAAAGGATTGATTTGGAAGTAATTTATGCTGAGGATGAAAGAGAGTAATTTGGAAATGTATTTCCAAATTCGCTGATTTACGCTGAATGTACGCGGAAGATTAAAGAGTGATATAGTAATGCGAATTTTATAAAAAGAAAAATATTTTTTATCAAATTGACAGTTTGAAGGTGTGGAAAAGTTAAGGACCGTTGATTATCCCTGAAAAATATTCTTCTAATTTTAGCTAAATTTTAAGGTGTTGACAGATAAATTAAAATTGTTATTATAATTTTAGACTAATTTTAATTAAATTTTTGCCATGTCTTTAGCAAGAAACGTACAATCTATTTTGGTGATTATTGTGAGCATTTTGGTGGTCGCTTTCTTAGGG
>CAYRJF010000008.1:0-3780 GCA_964424365.1 uncultured Gammaproteobacteria bacterium
TAAATGTATAAAGCAAATAACACATATTATTCATTCGGATGTCCCGCATTCGTAGCGCGGGTTTGCCTAAGCAAATAACACATATGAGTCAGGAATTAAAAAAAGTCATAAAATTAGTTAAAAAAACCGGAGATAGGATTATTGTTTTTGATCCGGACGAGGGAGAAGAAAATTTTGTGGTTCTTCCTTGGGAGGAATATGAAAGGTTATTATCTAACTCCGGCTTTATTGCGCAGAATCAGTTTCCCGGGGAAGAAGTGAAAAATTTGACAGAAAACGAATTAATTGATAAAATAAATCGCGATATAGCTGCTTGGAAAACTGAGAACGAAGATAAAAAATTAGACAGTTACAAAATAATTGAAAGTGTTTTAGAATCGGAGCCCGAGGAAGAAGTGGAGCCGGAAGAAGATAATTTTTATTACTATAATGAACCTGAGGACAGGCAGGAACAATCCCGGTCGGAAAAACCATCGCAAACAGAACCCGAAGACGAGCCTGGAAAGGAAAAAAGACGAGCCTGGGATATACCGGTAGATATAAAAAAAGGAGCCGAGGAAGTTAAGTAACAATTAGAATCTAGAATTTAGTTTAAAATAAAAATAAGCTGGGAGCTAAAAGCTAACAGCTAATAGCTAATAAATATAATTTAACGGCTGGTTCCCGCCTTTGAGCGGGTAATAACTTGCCTAAATAAGGCAGGGCCGTGAGTAAGTTACCATGGCAGAAAAATTTGAAAGAAACAAAGCCCATGTCAACGTAGGTACAATCGGCCACGTTGATCATGGCAAAACAACTTTAACGGCAGCAATGTTAAAGGTTTTGGCTGCTAAAGGATTAGCGGCTTCAAACAAAACCGTAGACCAAATTGATGCCGCTCCGGAGGAGAAGGATCGCGGTATCACCATTGCCACTGCTCACGTGGAGTATGAGTCTGAAAACCGGCACTACGCCCACGTAGACTGTCCCGGGCACGCCGATTATGTCAAAAACATGATTACCGGCGCCGCTCAAATGGATGGTTCTATTTTGGTAGTAGCCGCCAGTGACGGACCCATGCCTCAAACCAGAGAGCATTTATTGTTAGCCCGTCAGGTGGGAGTTCCTTCTATTGTGGTATTTTTAAACAAATGCGACATGGTGGAGGACAAAGAATTGATCGATTTGGTAGAGGAAGAAGTCAGGGATTTATTAAAACAGTATGAATTCCCGGGAGACGAAACCACCATTGTCAGGGGATCAGCTTTGAAAGCTCTGGAAAACCCGGAAGGTGAAGACGCCCAGCCGATTATGGATCTCTTGAAAGCTTTGGATGAAAACATTCCGGAGCCGGAAAGAGATGTGGACAAGCCTTTCTTGATGCCTATCGAGGATATTTTTTCCATCGAAGGAAGAGGTACTGTAGTTACCGGTAGAATTGAAAGAGGAATAGTTAAGGTTAATGAAGAGGTGGAAATTGTCGGCATCCATGACACCCAAAAAACAGTTGTTACCGGTGTGGAAATGTTTAACAAATCTTTGGATGAAGGACGAGCCGGTGATAATGCCGGAATCCTTTTAAGAGGAACCAAAAAAGACGACGTGGAAAGAGGTCAAGTATTGTGTAAACCCGGAAGTATCACTCCTCACACAGATTTTGAAGCCGAGGTCTATATTTTGGGCAAAGATGAAGGCGGAAGACACAAGCCTTTCTTCAAGGGTTATAAACCCCAATTCTATATTCGAACCACAGATGTTACCGGAGAAATTGAACTGCCTGAAGGCACTGAAATGGTTATGCCCGGGGATACCGTTAACTTAACTATTAAGTTAATCGCCCCTATCGCTTTAGAAGAGAAACAGAAGTTTGCTATCAGAGAAGGTGGTAAAACCGTGGGAGCCGGAGTAGTTTCCAAAATCATCAAATAAGTATATACTTAGTCCAGCCCCAGTTTATCGGGGCTGGATTATAGTGTGTATTTATTAGTTAAAAATTTTTAAAATTTTTAACTCGCGGAAATTTACAGAATGAACGCTGATATTCGCGGAAAGTTAATTTTATAATAAGTAATCAGAGGCTTAGGGCTGTCTAGATTAAGGCAAACTCTAAGAAAAAAAATAAAATGGCTGAGAGTAAAACCACCACCAAAGAGAAAAAAGAACAAAACTCTAAAAAAGAAGAGTATAAACAGAAGATCAGGATTAAGATTCGGGCCTTTGATCATAAAATCATTGATAAATCCACCCGAACCATTATTGATACTATTGAAAAAAACGGGGATAAGTTTTTCGGCCCCATACCTTTGCCGGTGGAGAAGAAAAAATATACAGTTAATCGTTCCACCTTTGTTCATAAAAAGTCCAAAGATCAATACGAAATGAGAATTTATAAGCGCATTATTGACATAATTGATCCATCTGCTAAGATGATCGAAGATTTAAGCGGGTTAAGCTTACCTTCCGGAGTGGACGTGGAAATTAAAATGCAATAATTTGGTGGAAAAAATTAAATTTTTCCACTCGGCGGAACTCGCGCGGAATAAACGCCGAATTTACGCGGAGCGCGAGGTATTAAAATTATTTTGTTTCTTAGCTTTCAGGAAACTCTCAATGTATTGAGAAAGTAATTGGAAGTTATTAAACAAAAGAAGCGGAGGTTAAAATCAAATCAAAAAATTAGTCAACAATTTAGTATCTAACTGAGTCCGGAGGCAAAAGGAATTTTTCTTTTTACCCCCAGACTTAGTTAAAAAGCTGAAGTACAATTGTTACTGGTTTTTTGTTAAAACCAGTTTTTTAATAAAAAATTATAAATTTTTTATTCGCTGAATTACGCGGAAAAGTTGCGGAATTAGCGCGGAAAATAAGTATTTTAAAATATTTGAAATTTATAATTTATAATTTGTTTAGAATTTTTACCCTTCGGGTGATCAGCCCCTGGCTGAAGAGATTAGAATTTAGAGGATTGACTAAATTATGAAATTTATTTTAGGAAAAAAAATAGGAATGACCCAGATTTGGAAAGACGAGAAAGTAATTCCGGTTACTAAGGTTAAAGCCGGACCTTGTGTAGTCTCCCAGGTTAAAAGTGAGAAAAAGGATTCTTATACCGCTATTCAGTTGGGTTTTGAAAATAAAAGGGAAAAGCTAGTTAAAAAACCTCAAAAAGGACATTTCAAGAAAGCGGGGATTAATTTGAGATATGTTAAGGAATTTAGACTTGCCAAGGGTGAAGAAGAAAATTTTGTCCCGGGAATGATTATTAAAGCCGATATTTTTGAGGAAGGAAATAAGGTAGACGCGACAGCTTTTTCTAAAGGTAGAGGTTTTCAGGGAGTAGTAAAAAGGTATAATTTTGCCGGAGCCCCTAAAACCCACGGAACCAAAGATCAACACCGTATGCCCGGTTCAGCCGGAGCCATGGGGGTAGGAAGAATTTTTAAAGGCAAGAGATCTCCGGGAAGGATGGGAAATGATCAAATCACCACTAAAAATTTGGAAATAGCGGGAGTAGATCCGGAAGAAGGCGTTTTGTTAATTAAAGGAGCAATCGCCGGGGCTAATGGAAATTTAGTTTGTTTAAAAGGAGAGGGAGAATTAGTTTTAGAAAATCCTAATAATCAGTCAGAATCGGAAGAGGCCGGTAAGAAAGAGGAAAAACAACCGGAAACAGAGACGAGCGCGGCCCCGGAAGAGACTCAAAAAAAACAAGAAACAGAAGAAACAAAAGAAGAAAAAGAGATTAAGACTGAGAGTGCCACCCCTGATTCTGAACAAGGAGAAGTAAAAAAATAAATTTTT
>CAYRJF010000008.1:3880-19205 GCA_964424365.1 uncultured Gammaproteobacteria bacterium
AAAGGAGAAAAGCTTAAGGATATAAATTTGTCCGAGAAGATTTTTAATGTGGAGTTGAATGAAGATTTGCTTCATCAGGCCTTGGTAACCCAGCAAGGTAATGAAAGACAGGTTGTAGCCCACACCAAAGGAAGAAGCGAGGTTAGAGGAGGGGGCAGAAAGCCCTGGAGACAAAAAGGAACCGGCAGAGCCCGGGCCGGGACTATTCGCTCACCTTTGTGGATTGGCGGTGGAGTAACTTTCGGGCCCACTAAAGAAAGAAATTATCGGAAAAAGATTAACCAAAAAATGAGGCAAAAAGCGATTTGGATGGCCTTAACCGACAAAGTTAAAAACAGTAATTTGGTAGTTATAGATAAAATTGACTTAGGCGAAGCCAAAACTAAATTAATGGATAAATTTTTGGAAATTGTGGAAAAGAAAGTTTTGAAAAACAAGGATAAAAAGAGAAGTTTTTTGTTAGTAGGAGTGGAAAAAGATGAAAATTTATGGCTTTCAGGGAGAAATTTACCTAATTTAAAAATAATTAATGTTAACAATATTAATATCCTTGATTTGTTGAAATACAGAGATTTGATTTTTACTAAAGAGGCGGTTGCCAAACTGGAAAAAACTTATAAATAGGTTTAGAAATTATAATAATATGGCATTGTTTAAAAGAAAAAAAAGAACTGACGAGGAAGAAAGTCAAAAACAGGCAGAAAACCCAAAAGAAGAAGATAAAAAGCTTGATAAATCAGAAAAAAAAGAAGAGAGCGGTAAAAGTATGAAAGATTTGTATAAATCCGAGCAAACCGACCGGGAAGCAAAGAAAGAAACCAAGTCTCCGGAAAAAGAAGCTAAATTACCTGAAAAAGAGACTAAGGAACCAGCTTTTTCCGGTAAAGGTTACAGCCGGGCCTACCGTGTTTTAATAAGGCCTTTGGTTACAGAAAAGATTAGCGACATGGGCGAGCAAAATAAATACGCCTTTGAGGTTTCCTTAGACGCTAACAAGGTTGAGGTTTCCAAATCTATTAAAGGAGTTTACGGAATTGATCCGGAAAAAGTCAATATTATTAAAATGAAAGGAAAAAGAGTGACTTTGGGAAGATTGAGAGGGAAAAGAAAGGACTGGAAAAAGGCGATTGTTACTTTACCCAAGGGTAAAACCATCAATGTTTATGAAGGACTATAAATTTTCGAATTTCGAATTTCGAATTTCGAATTTTGTATATAATTAGTATGGGAATTAAGAAAGTAAAACCAACTACCCCGGGAAGACGTCAAGCTTTATTTGATGATTTTGTTGATATTACCAGAAAAGAGCCGGAAAAGAAATTGGTTAAAAGCAAGAAGCGAGGAAGCGGGAGAAACAGTCAAGGTAGAATTACGGTTAGACATCGAGGAGGTGGATCAAGAAGGAATTTAAGAGAAATTGATTTTAAAAGAAATAAATTTGAAATACCGGCTCGCGTGGCAAGTATTGAATATGATCCTAATCGTGGAGCCAGAATCGCCTTACTTAATTATCGAGATGGTGAGAAAAGATATATTATTGCCCCTGTAAAGTTAAAAGTGGGAGACGAAGTAATTTCTTCCCAAGAACAAGCGGAGATTAAACCGGGCAATTCTATGCCGATTAGATATGTGCCCGCCGGAGTATCGGTTTATAATTTGGAATTAGAGCCCGGTAAAGGCGGACAATTAGCCAGAGGAGCCGGGAATATGATTTATGTAATGGGAGTAGAAAAGAAATACGCCCAAGTAAAAATGCCTTCCGGTGAGGTAAGGTTGGTTAAAAAAGATTGTCTTTGCACCATCGGTCAAGCGAGCAACCCGGACAGAAGGCATATTAAACTGGGTTCGGCCGGCAGGAAAAGACATTTGGGAATTAGGCCTACGGTAAGAGGAAGTGCTATGAATCCGGTGGATCATCCTCACGGAGGCGGAGAGGGTAATCAGCCGATCGGTTTGAAAAACCCTAAAACTCCCTGGGGAAAACCGGCCAGGGGAGTCAAGACCAGAAGAAAAAAGGCCAGTGATAAATTAATTTTAAAAAGAAGAAAGAGTAAGAAAAGATAATAATAAAAAATTAAAAATTTTTTATTCGCGGAAGGTCGCGGAACAGACGCGGACTGACGCAGAAATAATTTTAAAGAATATATAGTTTATGAGTAGAAGTTTAAAAAAAGGTCCTTACGTTAATCCCAGATTATTGAAAAAGATTAAAGCCTTAAAGCCGGGAGACAAGACCTTGGTAAAAACCTGGGACAGAGCTTGCACGGTTACACCGGAGATGGTGGGATTTACTATTGGAGTGCATAACGGCAAGAAACATGTTCCCATTTTGATAACAGAAAATATGGTGGGTCATAAATTAGGCGAATTTGCCCCTACCCGAAAGTTTGTCAGTCACGGTGGTAAATTGGCTCAACAAAAAACCCAGAAATAATTAATTATACGGTTATAATAAAGATAATTATATGGAAGTTAAAGCCCGAGCAAAGCATATACGGATTTCACCCAAGAAAGTGCGTTTAGTGGTGGATTTGATTAGGGGAATGCAGGTAAATAAAGCCCTGGATCAGCTTAAATTTTTGAATAAAAAAGCCACTAAGCCGGTTAGTAAGTTGATAAAATCAGGTATAGCCAATGCTGAGAACAATTACGAGTTAGATAAGAAAAATTTATATATTAAAGAAATTAAAGTTGATGAGGGAAAAACTTTGCATAGATTTATCCCCAGGGCCTATGGAAGGGCCACTCCTATTAGAAAAAGGATGAGTCATATTTGTTTGATTCTGGCGGAAATTAAAGATTCGGGAAAAGTAAAGCCCAAGAAGCAAGAAGTAGAGGCCCCGGTAAGTTTAGGAGAGTTATCCAAACAGGCAGAAGGAGAAAACAAGGAAAAGAAGAGTAACAAAAAGAAAGGTAAACCGGAAAAAAAGGAAGAGGTTAAGGAAAAGAAAGAAGGAGATGTCAGCAAAGAAAAAGACAAGTCAGAGAAATAATATAGTTTAGAAATTGGAAATTAGAAATTAGAAATTTATACAAAATATGGGTAAAAAAATAAATCCAAAAATTCTAAGAACCGGAGTAATAAAAAGCTGGCCTTCAGTCTGGTTTAGCGAGGGCAAGGATTATATTAACAAAGTTAAACAAGATGTTGAGGTTAGGAAGTTTTTGTTAAAAGAATTTCGGGAAGCAGGTATTGATAAAGTGGAAATTGAACGAGATTCCAAGAAAATTAATCTTAATATTTATACCGGAAAACCGGGCTTGATTATCGGACGTGGAGGTTCCGGAATTGAGGATTTGAAAAGAAAAATCCATAGGACTTTTTTGAAAAATTTCCGCCCCGGAGAAATTGAACTGAACATAAAAGAAGTTAGCCGACCCAATTTAAGCGCTCAAATTGTTTTACAATCCATGATAGTTGATATAGAAAAAAGAGTTCCTTTTAAAAAAGTTATGAAGCAGGCTATGAGCAGAGTAGAGAAGGCGGGCGCTCAAGGAGTAAAGGTGGAAGTGGGAGGTAGATTAAACGGCTCTGAGATCGCTCGGACGGAAAAGCTGGTTAGCGGAAAATTGCCTTTGCACACCTTGAGAGCAGATATTGATTATGCCCGGGGTTGGGCCAACACCACTTACGGCAGTATTGGAATTAAGGTTTGGATATACAAAGGAGAAGTCTTTGAAGAAGATGAAGGCAAAACCGGAGAAATAATCGGAAAAAAAGTTTAAGAATTTTACAGTTAATTATATGTTATTACCCAAGAAAACAAAATATAGAAAATCGCACAAATTCGCGAATTTAGGCAAGGCCACCAGCATGAATACGGTTGATTTCGGAAGTTTTGGCTTGAAAAGTTTGGAGTCCTGTTGGGTTACCGCTCGTCAAATTGAGGCGGCTCGTAAAGTTATGACTCGTTATACTCGTAAAGGAGGAAAGATTTGGATTCGAATTTTTCCGGATAAACCGGTAACTCAAAAAGGCGGGGAGATCCCCATGGGTAAGGGTAAAGGTCCGGTAGATCATTATATTTCCCCGGTAAAAGCCGGAACCATAATGTTTGAAATGGATGGTATAAGCGAAGCTCTGGCCAAGGAGGCCATGAATTTAGCGGCTTATAAGTTGCCTGTAAAATGTAAATTTGTGATTAAAAACCAATAAAGTTTTAATAATATGGAGTTTAAAGAGTTACAAAAAAAAGAAGAAAAAGATTTGCAAGAAATATTAATGCAATCTCGGGAAAAGATAAGAGAGTTAAGATTTAAGGCCAGTCATGGTCAGCTCAAGGACATTCGGGAAATCAGGGAAACCAGAAAGAAAATCGCGCAGATTTTAACTTTATTAAATAAAGAAAAATAGTTTATATTTATAAACTCGCGGAATTTCGTCAAAGAAGAGGCGAATTAACGCGGAAAAATTTAAAAGATTTGTATGAATAAACAAGGGGAACAAAACCAAACAAACCCGGAAAAGAACAAGCCAATCAAGAGAAAATTTCAAGGCGTGGTTGTGAGTGATAAGAATGAAAAGACTATATTAGTAAAAGTGGATAGGGTAAAAACCCATTCCAAATATAAAAAAAGATATACTGTAAGTAAAAAATATAAAGTTCATGATGAAAAGGGGCAATTTAAAGAAGGAGATCAGGTGGTTTTTGTAGAATGTCGCCCCTTGAGCAAAGATAAGAGATGGAGAGTACTGTATAATAAATCCAAAGCTAGAATTTAAAAAACCATCTTATAAATTTTTAATGACCGTAGAGCTTTGCTCGTTATTAAAAATTTATAAGATACTATACTTTTTTGAAAAAGGTTAAAAACTTTTTTCTGAAAAAAGTTTTTAAGGCGTATGATTCAAGTAGAATCAAAAATTAAAGTAGCAGATAATTCCGGTGCCCGTAAAGTACAGTGCATCAAGGTTTTGGGCGGTTATAAAAGAAGATACGCCACTGTGGGCGATGTAATTACAGTGACCGTTAAAGAAGCGACACCTCATTCCGGAATTAAGAAAGGAGACGTGCTAAAAGCGGTGATTGTTCGGACTCAGAAAGAAATTAAAAGAAATGATGGAACTTGCCTGCGCTTTAGTGAAAATGCTTGCGTAATGCTTGATAAAGAAAAACAGGAGTTTAGGGGTACCCGGGTTTTCGGACCTATTGCCAGAGAAGTGAGGCGAAAAGGATTTTTAAAGGTGGCCTCCTTAGCGCCGGAGGTATTGTAAGCCAATTACAAATACACAAATAAAATCACAAATAGCACGAATGTAGAATAAAAGATAAAAAATAATAAAAAATTTGTGAATTCGTGTCTAAATTCGTGAATTAGTAATAGAAATATGAAGATAAAGAAAGGTGACAAAGTAAAAATAACTACTGGAAAAGATAAGGGTAAAACCGGAAAAGTTTTGCAAGTTTTTCCTAGTGATAGAAGGGCCAGTGTGGAAGGATTAAATTTATTAATAAAGCATATGAGGCCACAGCAACAAGGTGAAAAAGGACAGAGAATAGAATTCCCGGCTCCTCTGGATTTATCAAATTTAAAATTAGTTTGTCCCAGATGCTCCAAGGAGTCAAAAGTGGGCTACAAAGTTTTAAAACCGGAAGGAAAAGAAAAACAAAAAAAGGTCCGGGTTTGCAAGAAATGTAACGAAGTAATCGATAGTTAATAATTTAGAAATTGTTAACTCGCGGAATCTGCGCGGAAGAAGACGCGGAAAGACGCGGAAGAAAATTAAATAAAGATAATTAAAATATGAGTTTAAAAGAATTTTATAAAAAGGAAGTATTACCCCAGCTAAAGGAGAAGTTTGGTTACTCCAATGATTTGGCTGTGCCCGGGCCGGAAAAGGTGGTTGTTAATGTTGGTTTTGGTCGCAGAAGCAAGGAAAAGGAATATGTGGATAACCTGGAGGAGAGCTTAAAACTGATCACGGGACAAAAACCGGTTTTTACCAAAGCTAAGAAATCAATTTCTTCTTTTAAAGTTAGAGAAGGTATGGTTATCGGAGCCAAGGTAACCCTTAGGGGTAAAAGAATGTATGATTTTTTGGAAAAATTAGTCAATATTTCCTTTCCCAGAACCAGGGATTTTCGCGGTATTAGTCCCAAGGTAGTAGATAACAGCGGTAATTTGACAGTGGGCTTTAAAGACAACTTAGCTTTTCCGGAAATTGAAGCGCAAGACATTGAAAAGGCCCATGGTTTGGAAATTTGTATCCACACCACCGCGCCTGACAAAGAGCAAGGTTTAGAGCTTTTTAAATTATTGAAATTTCCTTTTCGGGAGAAATAGGTAAAATAAGTATCCTTCGACCCCTTCAACAAGTTCAGGGCAGGCAGGACAGGTAAAAAGTAAAATAAGTTTGAAAAAATAATATAAATATCATTCCAATTCGTAGATTAGTAGCTGATTCGTAATTAGTAACTAAAATAAGATTTTAAATTATATGGCTAGAAAAGCAATGATCGAAAAATCTAAGAAAAAACCCAAACACTCCACCCGAGTGATTAGGAGATGTTGGCGTTGCGGAAGAAACAAGGGGTATATGAGAGATTTTGGTTTATGCCGTATATGCTTCCGGGAATTAGCTGACAACGGAGACCTTCCCGGTATTAAGAAAAGCAGTTGGTAGATTATTAATAATAAATTTATTAAATCGCGAAAAGCATCCCGTAAAGCCATTCGGCCACAAGAGGCAAGCGCGGAATTTACGCGGACTTACGCGGAAAGAATATTAAAAGAATTAATTAATTATTTATGACAGATCCTATCGCAGACATGCTTACAAGAATTAGAAATGGAGCCGCTGTGGGAAAGAGAGAGGTTGTTTTGCCTATGAGTAAAATTAAGCATGAAATAGCCAAAATTCTGGAAAAGGAAAAATGGATTAAATCTGTAGAGGTGGTAGACCCCGGTGATAGTAAGTTATTAGAGAAAAAAGAGAAACTGTCGTCTGACCCGGCAAGTTCGGGAAGAAGGAAGAGCGATAATTTTAAACAGTTAAAAATTGTTTTAAGATACAAAAAAAGCGGTAAACCGGCGATTTCTCATCTAAAAAGAGTTAGTCGTCCCGGTTTGAGACTATATGTGGGAAAAAGCGAACTCCCCATAGTTTTAAATGATTTAGGAATGGCTATTATTTCTACGCCCCAAGGCCTGATGACCAATAAAGAAGCCAGGAAAGAAAAAGTCGGGGGTGAAATAATTTGCGAAGTGTATTAATTAACAATTTACCCTGTTAAATGATTTGCTTTTAAGCAAATCAAAGCAAGGCTTTATTTAACAGGGTGAACAATGAATCTATGTCCAGAGTCGGAAAATTGCCAATTGATTTTTCAAATAACACTCAAATAAAATTAGAGGAAGGCTTTATTGTGGTTAAAGGAGCTAAAGGAGAATTAAAACAAAAGTTGAGTGATTTAGTCAAAGTAGAAACAAAAGATAATCAAATTTTGATTAGCATAGATGATTTGAATGACAAAAAGAAAAAAGCTTTTTGGGGTTTGTATCGAAGTTTAATTGCTAACATGGTAAAGGGCGTAGAGGAAGGTTTTGAGAAGAAACTTGAGATTAACGGAGTGGGTTATAATGCCCAGATAAGTGGCAACAAACTAACCCTAAAAGTTGGTTATTCACATCCGGTGGAATATAATTTGCCCGAGGGAATTGACGCTCAGGTAGAGGGAAATGTGATCACTATAAGCGGATTTGATAAGCAATTGGTGGGAGAAGTGGCCGCCCAAATCAGGAAAGTCAGAAAACCGGAGCCGTATAAAGGCAAAGGAATTAAATATGAAGACGAAATTATCAGAAGAAAAGAAGGTAAAGCGGCCGCCAAGGGAGAATAATAATTAAAAATTGTTCAATTTTTAATTCGCAGAAGACCGCGGAATAGACGCGGAAATACGCTGAGAATTTGTGACTAAATTTGTGAATTTGTAATCATATGAAAGAGAAAAAAATAAAAAGAGACAGAAGACACAAAAGAGACAGGGCAAAAATTGAAGGCACTGCAGAGAGGCCTCGTTTAAGTGTGTTCCGCTCTAATGATACGATTTATCTACAGTTAATTGATGATAAAAACGGCAAAACCTTGGCAAGCATTAATAAAAAAGAAATAACCCCGAAAAAGAAAACCTCTCAAACCAAAACAAAAAGTAAAACCGAGATTTCTTTTGAGGCCGGTAAATTAATCGCGGAAAAAGCTAAAAAGCTGAAAATTGAATCAGTGGTTTTTGATAAAGGTGGTTATCGGTATCACGGCAGAGTTAAGGCCGTGGCCGAAGGCGCCCGAGAGGGCGGCCTGCAGTTTTAATTTTAAAACTTTTTCAAAAAAGTCAAAGTATTAATTATTAAAACTATAGCGTCCCGCCTCTCGCGAGGCACGGGGCTACAGCCATAATTTTGATAATTAATGGTATATAAGCTATTAAAATGCTAAGATATAAATATGGAAACTAAGGAAAAGCAAAATCAAAAAAGCAACCCGGGACAAAGGGGAGGAGTGGCTCAGAAAAAGTCATCTTTTCCTAATTCTTCTTCACCCAAACCCGGCGGACCCAAGAAAAATTTTAAAGGAGCCAGGGGAAAAGCCGGTGAAGAGAAAAAAGAAGAGTTCGAACAGAGAATCCTAGATATTGCTCGGGTGACCAGAGTTATGGCCGGAGGTAAAAGAATGAATTTTCGCGCTACAGTGGTAATCGGAGATAAAAACGGCCGAGTGGGCGTGGGCGTGAAAAAAGGCGCTGATGTTTCTATTGCCGTAAACAAGGCTGTTAACAAAGCCAAAAAAGATATAGTAACAGTCCCGATTATTAACGATACTATTCCTCATAAAATAAAAGAAAAAGTCGGTGCCGCCAAAATAATGTTTAAACCCGCTCCGGCGGGAAGCGGTGTAATAGCCGGAGGAATTGTTCGGGTTATTCTGGAATTAGCCGGGATCAAGAATGTCAGTAGCAAAATTTTGGGAACCAACAATAAAATGAACAACGCCCGTTGCACCCTTGAAGCGCTAAGAAATCTGAGAAGAATAGAAAACAACAGCAAGAAAGATACTAAACAAAACGAAGAAAAAGTTGAAGGAGCAAAAAATCCCGTTTCTTAAGTGAAATTAGGAAATTGGAAATTTTTAATAAAAAGCAAGTTTTAAATTAAGTTTTTTTAATTCAAAGCACAAAAAGCAGAGATTTAAACGATATAATTATGACTTTATCATTGGATACTTTAAAACCTAAAAACTCTTTAAAAAAATCCCGTCGCAGAGGCAGAGGGGATGCTTCGGGCAGAGGGACTTATAGTGGCAGAGGCCTGAAGGGACAAAAAGCGCGCTCCGGAAGCAGTGGACTTGCTTATATAGGCATTAAAGATAAAGTCAGGCAAACCCCCAAGAAAAGGGGGTTTAAATCCGGTCGGCCTAAAAATCGAATTGTTAAAACCGAGGCTTTAAACAAAAATTTTAAAGAAGGAGAAACTGTAACCACAGAAAAATTATTCAGCTTGGGATTAATCCCTGAAAAAAATACCCCGGTTAAAATTTTATTAGGATCCGAAGGCCTTAAAATTAAAAAATTGGTGTTTAGAGGTTTGAAAGTTAGTGAAACAGTTAAAGAGCAAATTGAAAAATTAGCAGGCAAGTTAGAAGATTAAATTCAACTAGGGCCTGCTGACTCGCGTCAGCGAGAAAGGTAATATTTAATTATTGAGAAAAATTATTTTCCTAATTTTAGGGGAGTGGTGGAAAATAATTTTTCAGTGGCTACTAATTTTTTTCAAAAATCTAGGAAGCCCCTAACTATGTTTGAAAAATTAGAACAAATTTGGAAAGCTAAGGATTTACGGAACAAAATTATCTTTGTGCTTTTAATGTTGGTTATTTTCAGGATCGCCGCCAATATTCCGGTCCCCGGAGTTAACCCCGAGGCCTTAAAAGAGCTTTTTGCCTCCAACCAAGTTTTGGGAATGATTAATTTATTTTCCGGAGGCGGAATGCAGAATTTTTCTATTGTGATGATGGGGGTCGCTCCTTACATTACTTCCGCAATTATTTTTGAGCTTTTACCCATGATTGTTCCTCAGCTTGAAGAAATGAAAAAAGAAGAGCGGGGAAGGCAAAAAATTACCACCTGGACTCGTTGGCTAACAGTGCCTTTAGCTGCTTTACAGGCCTTCGGAATGATAACCTTGCTTCGTAATCAGGCTCCCGCAGTCCTGGGAAATATTTCCGCTTTTGATTTAACCGCAATGATAATCGTAATCACCGGCGGAACTATATTTTTAATGTGGATAGGTGAGTTAATAACGGAAAAAAATATCGGTAATGGAATTTCTCTTTTGATTTTCGCGGGGATTGTCAGCCGTTTACCTCAAGCGGTGCAACAAACCTTTGTTAGTTATGAACCTTCTCAGTTTTTCACTTTGGTTAGTTTTGTTATGATTGCTTTAATAACTATTGTGGGTGTGGTAATTATAAACGAAGGACAAAGGAATATCCCCATACATCATGCTCGCCAAGTCAGGGCCGGCTCTCGCCTGGGCTCGGGCGGATCTTTCCTGCCCTTGAGAGTGAATATGGCCGGGGTAATTCCGATCATTTTCGCTATTGCTGTTGTAACTTTTCCGGGAATGATTGCCCAATTTTTGGTTCAAGCCGAATCGGCCTGGCTGGTTAACTTTGGCAATTGGCTTAACGGAGCGTTTCAAAATCAATTGGTTTACGGAGTTTTGTATTTTGTTTTAGTCTTCGCTTTTACATATTTTTATACCGAGGTTACTTTTGATCCCAACAAAATAGCGGAAAATTTGCAAAAGCAAGGCGCTTTTATTCCCGGGATTAGGCCGGGGAAAAATACTGTGGATTATTTAGCTTATGTAACTCATAGAATTACTTTTTTCGGAGCTATGTTTTTGGGAACAATTGCGATTTTGCCCTTAATAATGAGATATTTTACCAATATGCAGTCTTTGGCCATAGGCGGAGCCAGTTTATTGATTGTGGTTTCGGTTACAGTGGAAATTGTCAAACAGATAGAAGCCCAGCTGACTATGAGAGAATATGAAGGCCTGTAACTCCGGTTTTTAATAAGTTCAATGCCGCCTCCCCGGGGGCGGTATTTTTTTTGAGTAATTTTTATGCTATAATGTTAAAAGTTAGATATAAAAAATCAAAAATCAAAATTAACCCTGTTAAATAAAATTTACATATAAATTTTATCCCCTCGGGATATTTAATGGGGTGAACAAATCAAAATGTAAAATTTTTAATTATTTTTTTATAGTTTTGCATTTTGCATTTTGAGTTTTAAATATTATGTTTGGTTTATTTAAAAGTTCTAAAAAAAAGCCTAAAGAGAATCTTACGGAAAAGCAAAAACGACGAAATGTTAGTGAATCCCGGCGTTCCGCTCAGCAGGGTCCGGGCGGAGTAGAACACACCTCGGCTCAATGGGGTGATTCTCGTAACCGCGGTTTGGCCACCAAGTATGAACACAGTGATATTGGGTTTAGCGGTGGCAAGGTGGGCGTAAGCCACAGGGTTAGCACTTCTAAGGACCCCTGGGAGTTTTCCGAGGGCAAGGGTTTTGCTAAAGAAAAAACCACTCCTCATAAAGAAAGAAGCCGCACTGCGGGATTTGCTAAAGATATAGGTAAGGGGGTGGGCGAGAAAAAGTCCCAATCCGACTCTTCCTCGGGCAAGCCTCTTGGCTTTTAATTTTTATATGATTTGGTCTCTTTTATTTTTAGTGATAGGCTTTGTGGTTTTAATCAAAGGAGCCGATTTTTTAGTCGACGGCTCCTCTTCTATTGCTAAAAAATATAAAATTTCCAATTTGGTAATCGGACTTACCATAGTGGCCTTCGGGACTTCGGCTCCCGAACTTTTGATTAGCGCCATAGCTTCTTTCAGGGAAAGTTCCGGTATAGCCCTGGGCAATATAATCGGCTCTAATCTTTCCAATACTTTATTAATATTGGGAAGCGTGGCTTTAGTGACCCCGGTGGTGGTCAAGGAAAGTACTATTAACAAAGAAATACCCTTTTCCCTTTTAGTAATTCTGGCCGTGGCCTTTTTGGTTAATGATTTTTTATTGGGCGGGCATAGCCAGAGCATGCTTACCCGGGGAGATGGCCTGACTTTGCTTTTGTTTTTTGTAATTTTTATTTATTACACTTTTGGTTTAACCAAAAGGAGTCGCGGACTTTTAGACGAATTGGGGAAAAATGAATTAGAAGAAATCCATAAGCACAAAATTTGGGTTTCCATACTTTTTATAGTTTTAGGGGGCGCGGCCCTGTTCGTTGGCGGGGAATTGATTGTTAATAGCGCCATTAGTTTAGCGGCTATTTGGGGTCTGAGTCAGTCTTTGATCGGCCTAACTATTATCGCCCTGGGAACCTCTTTGCCTGAACTGGCGGCTTCGGTTATGGCCGCTCGGAAGGGAGAAGCTGATATGGCCGTGGGTAACGTGATTGGTTCTAATATTTTCAATTTTCTCTGGGTTTTGGGCTTAAGTTCGCTTATCAGCCCGATTATTTACAATTCTGTTTTGAATATAGATATAATAATTCTTTTTATCGCGACCATGCTCTTGATATTCTTGATTTATTTTGGCAAAAAGAATATTCTTACCCGCAGAGAAGGGACAATTTTGTTAGTTCTATATGTTTTATATATATTTTATTTAGTCATCCGCGGATAATTTTACCCCTTTTTTAACTTTGTTTTAAGAGTGGTAAATATCCGCCACCTTTAAATATTTAATTCAAATTATTAGAATAAAATCCAAAATCCTAAGCCCAAATGACAAATCAATTTTAAAATCCAAAAATTAAAAATTTCGAATTTTATTTTTTGTGCTTGATTTGACATTGGAGCTTTGTCATTTGGATTTATATTTATTAAATAACTATGATTAAGATAAAAACTGAAAAAGAAATTGAGAAAATGAGGGCTTCCGGGAAGCTGGCCGCTCGGGTTTTGGATTTTATTACCCCCTATGTCAAAAAGGGAATTTCAACGGGCAAACTAAACGATCTTTGTCATGATTTTATAGTACAGAACGGGGCCCATCCTTCTCCTTTGAATTATTACGGTTTTCCGAAAAGCGTTTGTACTTCTGTAAATGAAGTGGTTTGTCATGGAATCCCGGATTATGAGCAAATTTTACAGAACGGAGATATAGTTAATATAGATATAACAGTTAATTTAAACGGATATCACGGAGATACTTCCCGGACATTTTTAGTGGGAAAGCCCAAAAAAGAGGCCAGGCGACTAGTCGAAAGAACCGAGAGAGCGATGTTGGAGGGCATTAAGGCGGTTCAGCCGGGAGAATATTTATATCAAGTCGCTTTGGCAATTGAGAAATATTTACAACCCTTTGGTTACGGGATTGTTCGGGATTACGGGGGACACGGAATCGGAACCGAATTTCACGAGGATCCGAATGTTTTTCATTTTTACACTCCGGAAAATAAAATTAAACTCAAGCCGGGAATGACCTTTACGGTTGAACCGATGATTAATCAAGGAGGATCCCCTAAAGTTATAACCAGCCCGGAAGACGGCTGGACAGTTTATACCGCTGATGGTAGTTTAAGCGCTCAGTTCGAACACACTATTTTAGTTACAGATTCAGGCCAGGAAATACTGACCAAATAAGCTATAAATATTTAATTTGAATTTTTATTTATGAAAAAATATTTAGGAGTTGATTGGGGGACTAAGAGGATTGGACTTGCCCTGGGTGAGGGTGAGGTAAAAATAGCCAGCCCCTGGAAAATTGTCAGTAGCGCCAAAGATTTGATTAATTCCGTAAAAGAAGAAGAAATTGATGTGGTGGTTGTCGGGGTGCCGTACAAACTGCATGGCAGAGAGGCTAACCCTCAAAAAGAATTTAGTGAATTCTTAAAATATTTAAAGGAAAACACCGAGGCGGAGATTAAGACTGTTGATGAAAGACTTTCCAGTAAAACCGCCGATTCTTTTGTTGGTGATAAAAAAACCAAAGCCTCCAGGGACGCGTCTTCAGCCATGGTGATTCTGCAACAATATTTGGATTCAATGCCATCCGAAATTTCCTCCCCTTTACAAGGGGAGGATTAAGGAGGGGTAATATCAAATTTCCAATTTCCAATTTCTAAAATATATGGAGCCTACTTATAATACTCAAGCTATAATTCTGGACAGAAAACCTTGGAACGAAAACGGATTGCAGGTTTGTTTATATACCCCGGAAAAGGGACAGATTTTTTTACAGGCAAGAGGAGCTTTAAAGAAAGGGGCTAAATTAGCCGGACACCTGGAGCCTTTAATTCTAGGTGATTTTATGGTAGTTAAAGGTAGAAAAGGCGATTATTTGGGCAGTGCCCGGGGAGAAAACTTTTACCTAAACATTAAAGAGGATTTGGAAAAATTAAAATACGCCAGCCTGGCCCTAAAAACTGTAAAAAATTATACCAAACCAGATTTGGCAGATCCGGAAATTTTTCAGATTTTAAGAGATTACCTGAATTTTTTAGATAATTCAGCAGTTAATTTAAAAAATAGCTTGATTTACACCGCTTTTTTATTCAAATCCTGCCCCCCGCTGGGTTTTTCTCCGTGCCTAGACAGGTGTATTTTTTGCGATCAAGCTTTGAATCAATCTTTCCGGGCCTTTGAATTTGCGGAAGGAGGTTTAATTTGCCCGTCTTGTTCCTCTAAAAAAAGATCCTCTAAGCAAATTGCCTTATCTCCCGATACTTTAAAGGTGGCCAAGTTTATGAACAATAAAAATTTTTCCGAAATAAATAAACTCAGTCTAAAAGAAAAGAACTATTCCGAGTTGGTTAATTTGGTTAATTTATTTTTCAAATATCATATTAGTTTTTAATCCCGGAAAAATTATTAGAGACATAAAAAGTGAAAGCAAAAGCTTGACTAAAAGTATTATTTATAATAATATTAAAAATACAAAAGTAAATTAGTATATTCGCATTACAATCTAAATTTGATAGTGAGTTCGCGGTATTAGCATCCGCCAGCCGGCGAATTCGCGAATTCGCATTGTATATATAAAACCGTTTGACCCCGGCTGACACCGGGGGAGGCGCGGAAAGAAATTCGCCCTTAGGGGGCGAAGAGTAGAATCCGCCGGGACAAGCCCGTTATAGCTTAAAAAAAGAGGCATTTGAACATACCAATGAACATACCATGGTATGTTCAAAATGTAAGCGGGGTGGCACCGCGGACC
This sequence comes from uncultured Gammaproteobacteria bacterium, assembly GCA_964424365.1. Taxonomy (GTDB): domain Bacteria; phylum Patescibacteriota; class Patescibacteriia; order Patescibacteriales; family JAGXOH01; genus JAIOTG01. The sequence continues at coordinate 19,108 of CAYRJF010000008.1, forward strand.
AAAGGTTCGTCCCTGAATATCAAAATTTTGGTATTTGGAGGCGAGCCTTTTTTGTCTTACGAATTACGAATCAGCTACAAATTTACGAATACAAAACG
>CAYRJF010000009.1:0-1523 GCA_964424365.1 uncultured Gammaproteobacteria bacterium
TCTTTGTAAACTTTGTCTGCCAGAGTGCTCTTTCCGGCTCCGGAAAGTCCGGTAAACCAGAGCACAAATCCTTTGTTGTTCATATCTGAATTAATTTTTAATTTTGTAATTTTATAATTTTGTAAATAATCCTTAAACTTTTAAATCTTAATCTTGATTTAAAAATTGAAAATTGAAAAATTACAAAATTACTTTTTATATATCGGGTTCATTTTTCTGATTCTCTCAATTATAGGGGGGAGTTTTTCCAGGACTTTGTCTATATCTTTTTCTTTAGTATGTTTGCCTAAAGTAAACCGGGCGGCATTGTTGGCATCCTCGGCGCTCACGCCCATAGCTTTTAGAACATGGGAAGAATGTAGATCTTTGGAGGCGCAAGCCGAACCGGTGGAAACAGCAATCCCTTCCAAATCCAAAGACATTAAAAGCGCCTCTCCTTCTACTCCTTTAAATAAAAAGTGAGCGTGGCTAGGAGTGGCCCTGTCTCTGTCCGTGGTTAAAACCACATCTTTAATATTTTCCTTGACGCCTTGGACCAATTTATCCCTAAGAGGGGCTATTCTTTTATTGTTTGCTTCTTGTCTTTCCTTGGTAATTAAACTGACCGCTTTACCTAAACCGACAATTCCGGGAGTGTTTAAAGTTCCGCTTCTAAGCTTTCCTTCTTGTCCTCCTCCCACTTGCACTCCCTTAATCTTGGAGCCCTTACGAACATACAAGGATCCCACGCCTTTAGGTCCGTAAATTTTATGCCCGGACAAACTCAGAAAATCAGCGTGTAAATAGTCCACATCACAATTAAGAAAATTTACCGCCTGGGTAGCATCAATATGAAAATAAATCGACTGAGGCTTGGGCTCTTTACGCCTGGCTCCTTGTTTTTGCCAGTCTTTATACTTGTTCTCATTTACTTTTTTGATTACTTTTCCGATTTCGCGAACCGGCTGAATGCTCCCGATCTCGCTATTGACATACATTATAGAAACCAAAACTGTGTTGGATTGAATTGCTTTTTCCAAATCTTTTGCGCTGACAAATCCATCTTTATCAACCGGTAAATAAGTCACTTCCACCCCTTTCTTTTCCAGCTCGGCACACGGCTCTAAAATTGATTTATGCTCAATAGAAGTAGTAATAATGTGAAGCTTTGATTTATCTGTTTCCTCTTTGCGAAACCAATCTTTCCAAGAACCTCCCTTTTCCTTGGCCTTTTTCACATCTTCCTTGGTGATATCCAGACAATCTCCCGAGCCCACTTTCTTCTCCGATCCTGGGGTTAAGGCCTTGATCACTCCCTTTAAAGCCAAATTATTAGCTTCCGTGGCCCCGGAAGTAAAAACAATTTCCTCGGTTCCGGAATTCAAAAATTCCGCCAACCTGCTTCTGGCCTTATCTACTCCGGACAAGGCCTCTTGACCAAAACCGTGTATAGAAGAAGGATTGCCGAATTTCTCCTTAAAATAGGGCATCATCTCTTCCAAAACTCTTTTGTCCACCGGAGTGGTGGCGCTGTGGTCAAAATA
>CAYRJF010000009.1:1623-2899 GCA_964424365.1 uncultured Gammaproteobacteria bacterium
TCTACACTTTTTACTTCCGGTACATCCTTTTTTAATTGTGCCTCTACTCCTTCTTTTAAAGTCACCTGGGCCATGGGACAGCCGGCGCACATACCCATTAATTGGACTTGGACTATGCCGTTTTTCCCGTCCCAGGAAATAAATTGAATATCACCGCCGTCCGCCTGTAGGGCGGGACTGATTTTATTTAAGCTTTGTTTGATTTTTTCTTCAATTGACATATGTACAATGCGAATACCGCGAATCCGCCGGCTGGCGGATGCGAATACCGCGAATTACTTCAAGGTCTTGCATTATAATGCGAATCTATTATTAAACCCCTCTTCCGCCAGCTGGCGAACCTCCCCTTGAAAAGAGGAAAATTGGGGGTTGTATTTACGTAATTTTATTTAACAGGGTGAACAAATCTTATTACACCTGTCCGCCTCTGGCGGAAATATCACAAATTAGAGTGATATTAATAATAAATAAATTATGGATTATTTTCTTTATATTCTTGAATGGCTTTTTTTAGGGCGTCTATGCCTAAAACTGAACAATGAACTTTCATCTCCGGCAATCCGCCCAAGGCCTCTACTACCTCGTCCTTGGTTACTTGCTCCGCTTCCTCCAAGCTCTTTCCTTTGACTATTTCTGTCATAGCCGAAGAAACCGCAATAGCGGCGGCACAACCCAGGGTTTCAAACTTTATATCTTCAATTTTATTATCTTTAATCTGAAGATAAATTTTCATTACATCCCCGCAGGCCGGGTTGCCCAATTCTCCGGTCGCATCCGGATTCTCAATTGAGCCCTGATTGCGCGGATTCTTAAAGTGTTCTATTACTTTATCCGTATATTGCATAATATAAAAAAATCAAAATTCAAAACTAAAAAATCAAAACTGATTAATTTTGATTTGATTATCTTAAAATTAACTATTTATACATATTACATCAATGATTCATCAAGTCAATAAAAAAGTTCAGTGTAGGTCCGCCTCAATTCCGCGAAATTCAGCGAATTAAAAAATTATTAAGTTTTTTAATTAATAAATAAACACCGAGGTTCCCACCTCTGCCCAATTATATAGAATTTCGGCCGGCTCTATGCCTAGGCGAATACATCCATGAGAAGCCGGAGTTCCCAAATGCTCCTCACCCTCCCGATGACCGCTAGGCCAGACCGGAAGCTGGTGAATCCCAAAACGTCCGTCAGCAAGACCCATCCAATAAGGCATCCAAAGCCCGTAGGGAGACCAGGCCTTGGGGTGCTTATTGATAATACTGTAATGACC
>CAYRJF010000009.1:2999-6886 GCA_964424365.1 uncultured Gammaproteobacteria bacterium
AAAATCACTATAGCCGTCGCCGTCCGTATCTTTCCTGTCATAATCAGTCTGATAAATATTTTTCTCATCTCGGTCCGGCACTCCATCCATATCAAAATCCGGTAAATTATTAGCACTTACCGGATTAAAAAGTAAAGTTCCTAAACCAAAAACAATAAAACAAAATAAAAATTTTTTATTTTTCATGACGCTTATAATCAAAAATTGGCCCCGCGGTAAAAACTTTCTTACCGTCCTGGCGCTCATAAACCAAAATCAATATTTTCACTCCCTCAATACTTTCAGTAATGGCTTTTTTGTGAGTTAAGGTTTTCTCTCTTTCTAAGTCTACTTCGTAATGACCGGAAAAGCTACTAATAAACTCATGGTCTTTTTCAGTCAAATCTTCGCCGGAAAGCTCTTTTTTAACAATTTCTTCCATTTTTTCCAGATTTTTGATAAATTCGGTTAAATTGGTTTTCAGCGAATAAAGCCTATCAACCACCTGAAGAGAGGATAGCATATCCAAAACCATCTGAGCATTAGCCTTCATCTCTTTAATAAAAGTCAAATTCGGTTCAATATAGTTGAATTCTCGGGATTGCTTAATTAAATTACGTTTTTCCAAGCCCCCGAGACCCCCGGGTGAATCATTTTTTTGATAAATTTTTAGCTTATCCGGCTCGGTTTGCAAGTTCGCCAAAGAGCCGGAAATCAAAATAGTATTTCTGTCCAGCCAATCGGCACTCCGAGTGTAGGCGGGATTAGAATCTCTTAAGCTACCCATGGACTTATCTAGGAGATAATAAGTGCTCCAATAATTATTTTTGTGCCAGGTATAGCGATCAAACCTATCGATTTGCCTCTTAATCTTCTCTACTTGCTCTTCATATTTTTTATAGACTCGGTTTGCGTCAAAAATTTCGTTCTTGTTCTTCAAGGGACGGATTAAATTAACAATGTCCAAATCAATCGCAAAACACCTGGAATCACCAATTTTACCGCTCCGGCACCTGCTTAAAATGTGTCTATTTTTACTTAAATATTTCCCGACTTGCGGATAAGTCAAACTTTGATAAACATATTTATTGGGGAAAAAAGGTTCGGATAAAAAACGCATTCCAATGTGGGGTCTGGAGGAAGTGGTATTTTGAAAACTTCCTTCGATATCGGTATACCTTAATTTAGAAGCAATATCTTTCCTTACCTCTTCTAAGCCCTGGTCAACAGTTTCCAAACTCTTGTCCCAAAATTCTTCTTTCAAATCATATTCCTCTCCCAAAACCTCAACCAAGGAACGGTTATAATCCAAGTAAGTCAATTCATCTCTAAGCCCTTGAAAAAAGGACAAAGTTTTATAAATTTGCGCCCACTCGTTTTTTAAAATTTGATTTTGGGAAAAATCCTCGGAAATCAACAGGGCGGTTAAGTTGTTTATCCTCCAATCAGCTTTATCCAGGTAACAATCCGGGCAACTTTCACTCCTGGGAAACAGGGGAAAGCGGGAATTAAACCAGCGCAAAGTAAGATAGACATTATGAAGACGAGCGTTTTCGTTGTATCCCTGCGGAGTATTAAAATAACTATAATCTCTCTGATACAGCAAAACCGGAGATTTTAATTTGTCTGCTGTTTTCTTCTTCTCTTCTATTAAGCTAACTTCAGGATTAACATCATCTTGCAGGTAAACCGGCAAATCGACATAATAATCTCCGGCTTCCTTTGTACTAAACTTATCTTCATCATTTATTTTTTTTTGATTAATTTGATCCGTATTGGGCTCAAGCAATTTCAAGGCGACGGCAAAATAAGCGGCTTCCCGTCTTGACGCTTCCAAAAGCGGATCATTGGTAAGACCTTTAAGATTCAAGAGTTTTTCGTATCTGTCCCTGGCGCGGTTATAAAATTTTAAACTAATATTCCAAAGATTTTCATAAAAAATATTTTTCTCGATTTCCCTGTAATTTGATTTTAAAACATTTTGATAATAATAATTCAAAAACTCCTTGGTTATAAGGGTCGGAATGCCCTCAGACTCTAATTTTCGATAGGAATCAAAAAAATTATTTGCGCCGATAAAACCATTCGGAACTATTGCAAAGCCGTTTTGATTTAAATTTTCTATTTGATTTTCCAAATCTATCTTCCGGTTCAACTCATAATAATTAGCCACATCGGTTTTCACGTTCAAGGGAAGCTCATAACTGGCTAAAGAGGGCTCAAAATCAAATTCGGGCTTTTGATAAAAATCTCCGAAAAAAAGATTTTCTCCTTCCAAGGTGGTAGTGGCCTTTTCACCCCCGTTGCCGGGGACTTCCCCGCCGGTGGGCAATTTGCCGCCCCCAAAAGGAGAAGAGGTTGAAACAGGATTTTCTTGTCCCCCGTTTTCTCCATTGTCATCCTGATAATAAGAAATAATTTTCCCGCCAAAAAAAATTCCCAAGATTAAAAAAGTTAAAATTACGCAAAAACCTATAAATAAAGCAATATTCCTAGTATGATGACTCGGGGAAACAATTTTTACCCCTTTGTCGCCACTCTCTTCGGAAGATTTTTGTTTATTTTTAAATTGATCGTCAATGAACATAATAAATATGCATAAAAATTAGTCTAAATATTTTTCTTGGTTTTGTTGGTGCTTCCTGAAAGTTTCGGAAAATACCGTTTCCCCGGTATCCGGCCGGCTTAAAAAATAATTGTAGTTTGAATTCTGAGGATTGATCGCCGCTTCAATCGCTTTAAGTCCCGGGTTGCAAATCGGTACCGGGGGCAGGCCTTTGTTTTGATAGGTATTAAAAGGAGATTCTATCTTAGTATCTTCGGTGCTATAACGGGGTTTGTTTTCCCCTAAAATATAAGCTAAGGTGGCGCAAGACTGTAGTGCTTGTCCGTTTTTGATCCGATTCCAGAAAATCCCGGAAACGATCTCCATATCTTCCCGACTACGCACCTCTTTCTCCAAAAGAGAAGCCATGGTGATGACTTCGTGAATAGTTTTACCCTGTTTTTCTATTTCTTTTCTCATTTCCAAACTCAACTTCTGATCAAAATTGGAAATCATCTTCAAAACCACTTCTTCCGCTCCGGCCTCCTGGAAAACCTTATAAGTGTCCGGAAATAAATACCCCTCCAAACTGTAATATTTCGGCTTGCTTTTCAAGAATTGAAAGCGGGAAGAAAAATCTCGAGGAAAAGCTTTCGGATCCACGGTTTTTTCATGATAGTTTATCAAGGGCTCTCCGGTTATCTGATAAAATTCTTTTTTGCCGGATATTTCTTTTTCTTCTAAATAGTTGGAGATGTCTCTTAAATTCCAACCTTCAATAATAGTAATAGTTTTTTCTTGCTCCGCCACCTTGCCGGAAGTTAAAATGAGAATTACCTCTTTTAAGGGCATGGAAGTATTTAAAACATACTCTCCGGCTTGAAAATCAGATTCTTGTCCATAAAGCCAAACATAAGTTTCAAACCAAAAAGATGACTTGATCAAACCTTTCTCCCAAAGCTTTTGCCCTATTTCCCAGACCCCTTCTCCTTTTTCAACTTCAAAATAAATATCTCTTCCTTCTTTTTCCGGAGCTTTATAAACATTCTGGAAATAGGAAGCAAAAAAAACAATTAAACCCAGGGTTATTAGGGCTCCTGAAAAAACTAGCCATTTTTTATATTTAATTATCACAAAAATTTATTAAATAATAATTGCCGGTAAAATTTAAAAATTAAAGATGTTCTTGAAAACCCTCTTCTTCCATCTTTTAGCTTTAAAAACTTTTTTTAAAAAAGTTTTTAACAGTTTTCAAAAATATAAGGTATTTAATAAATTTTTAATAACGAGCAAAGCTCTACGGTCATTAAAAATTTATTAAATAATAATTGCCGGTAAAATTTAAAAATTAAAGATGTTCTTG
>CAYRJF010000009.1:6986-18391 GCA_964424365.1 uncultured Gammaproteobacteria bacterium
CCGGTAAAATTTAAAAATTAAAGATGTTCTTGAAAACCCTCTTCTTCCATCTTTTTTACTAGATTAGTGACGTTTACTACCTCGTCTTTGGGAACCACTATTAAAGCGTCCGGAGTGTTGATTACCACCATACCTTTAAGACCCACTCCGGCGAGTATCTTGTGCTTATCTAAATTATACAACAAACAGTCCGTACTGTTAAGCGCGCTAACTTTTCCGTTTATAACATTGGCTTCACTATGTTCCTCCAGGGCTTTTTTAAGAGCATAGAGAGTTCCCGGGTCTGTCCAGCCCATATCGGTTTTCAAAACCACGGCTCCGCTTAAATCCACTTTTTCAATTATAGCCCGATCAAAATGACTTGCCTCGGCATCTTTATAATTACCCGAGGTGACCGCTCGGTGGATTCCCGGGGCAAGTTCCCGGTATTTCCGGTCTAAAAAATCCACTGAAGTAATAAAATATCCCGGATTCCAAAAATAATCTCCGCGCTCATACATCTCTTGACATTCTTCTGCCGAAGGTTTGTATTTCCAACCCCGAAAACTAAAAACAGGTTCTTCTGAATTTCTGCCCGCTTCTCCGCCGACTTTAATCCAACCTAAATTATTGTTAGCAAAACGGGGTTTTTCTCCCAAGAAAACAAAACGCTCCGGATCTTCCGCAATCAAATTTTTTGCTCTTTGCAAAGCGTCAATAAACTCCTCCGCCCTTTCCATTAAATGATCGGCCCAAAGTATGGACATAGCGCCCTCCACGCCTCTTTTTTTAAGTTGGTGAGCGGCATAACAAACCGCCGGACCTAAATTACGACGAGCCGGCTCAATAAAAATATTTTTTTCCGGTAGTTCCGGCAATTGTTCCTTTACGGCCTCTTGGTAATCACCGATTGTTTGGACAAAAATATTTTCCGGGCCAAAAGTGGGAGCCACTCGATTGAAAGCCAGCTGAATAGTAGACTGGTTATTAAAAATCTTATCAAATTGTTTGGGGGAGTTTACTCGGGAAAGAGGCCAAAGCCTGGTTCCCTTACCTCCGGCAAAGATTACTAGTTTCATAGAAATAATAAAATAAGTGAACTAATTTTTTCTCTCACTTATTTTACATATTTTACTTTGTATACTTATTTTTTCTTATTTTTACTAATTTTCTTAAGCTTGTCCGCAAAAGCCTCTGCGTCCAAATCGGTTTTAGAAAAACAGTGATCGGCTATTTGCTCCCACTTCTGCCAGATTGTCCCCTTTTTTTCTTGACCGGAATAAACAAACACCGAGGTGTCTTTGAGACGCTCTTCCTCTTTTATAACTCTAATTATTCCCACCTCCTCAAAAGCGGGAGAATTGGGTTCAACCACTATATAATCCGGCCCGAAAGAAATCGCTTCACTTAACAAAAGAGATAAGTCCTGCAGGACGGAAGGCCTGCCCACCTTAAAACCGACTAAAGCCAGTTTAGCTTCTAGCCTCGAAGCGGAGGTAATGTCTTTTTCAATTATAAAAACTTTGGTCATTTTATTTTTTTAATTTCTTCCACCAATCTTGATTTTCCTTATACCACTCTACGGTTTTTTTTAAACCCTCTTCAAAATCAAATTCCGGCTCCCAGCCCAATTCCCGCTTAGCTTTAGTATAATCAATAGCGTAACGAAAATCATGGCCCAATCTATCCTCTACATACTCAATCTCACTCTTGTCCTTGCCCATTAAATTTAAAATTTTCTCGGTAATCTCCAGATTACTAAGTTCATTTCCTCCCCCCAGACAATAAGTCTCACCGATTTTACCTTTTTGAATAATCCTTTCCACTCCCCGATTATGGTCGTCCACCTGAATCCAATCCCGAATATTTTTACCCTCTCCGTAAAGAGGGATTTTTTTTCCTTCAAGTAAATTGGTAACAAACAAAGGAATTAATTTTTCCGGAAATTGATAAGGTCCGTAGTTATTACTACAATTGGATATGGTAATCGGGAGTTTATGAGTGTGAAAATAAGAACGGACCAAGTGATCCGCCCCGGCCTTGGAGGCGCTGTAAGGACTGCTGGGGTTGTAAGGAGTGGTTTCCTTAAAGGCGGGATCCTCCGGCCCCAGCTGACCAAAAACCTCATCAGTAGAAATATGATGAAATCTGACGCCTCCGTTTTGGCGAGCCGCTTCCAGTAAATTCATAGTTCCTTCCAGGTTGGTTTTAACAAAATCCGCGGATTTTTCTATAGAGCGGTCTACATGAGTTTCAGCGGCAAAATGAACAATCAAGTCCTTGTCCCGAACCGCCTCATCAACCAGCAAAGCGTCGCAAATATTCCCTTTAAGAAATTTATATTTGGGATTATCTTCTAAATCGGCTAAATTTTCCCGGTTGCCGGCATAAGTTAAAGCGTCCAAATTAGTAATCTCATCTTCAGGATGATTGCCCAGCCAGTAATGAATAAAATTAGAACCGATAAAGCCGGCTCCTCCGGTTACAAGTATTTTAGTCATAATTATTCCTCTAATTCTCTCTTAATTTTATTCTGAGCTTCTTTCATTTCCGTCTCGCTCAACTCTTTGACATTGGAAATATCAATCGCTGTTCCGTGGCCGTCCCCCTTAAACCTGGGCACAAGCCAAACATGAGCATGAAAAACCTCTTCTCCCAAAACCAGGGAAACCACATAATCGGTTTCCAGGGCCTTTCTCATGGCCTTGGCGATTTTACCTACTAGGTGATAATAGTCCGGCAAATTGGGCCTTTCTTTTTCATCCAGAGGTAAATCCCAAACCCAACGATAGTGCTTTTTCGGGATTACTAAAGTATGGCCCGGATTTCGAGGATTAATATCCAGGAAAGCCAAAAAGTCCTCATCTTCGTAGATTTTATAAGCCGGGACTTCCCCGCCGGCGATTTGGCAAAATATACAATTGTTGCTCATATTTTTTAATTCTTACGTGATTAAATAATATTATCGGTTAATTTAAAAAAAGCTAAAAGTCAAATATATAAGCACCAAATTCTAAGCACCAATAATCAAATAAGCACCAAATTTCAACAATCAATTTTCAAAAGTTTGGAATTTGTAATTTAAGTTATTGGAATTTATTTGCTTTAGTTTTCCGGAGCGAAAACGGAGGAAAAGTTATTGTGATTTGGAATTTGGCGCTTACCCGATTAGTACTTGGAATTTACTATCTTGGTAACGCCTAAAAAGTCCAATCTATTAATCACTGGATCTGATATGGTGATTTTGAATCGTCTTCCCACCGAATTTCATCTACTTCTTCGGCCTTTCCCGCGCCTTTGTAAAGTTTGTCCGGTAAATTAATGCTCAAACCGTTTTCTGTAGAGACGCATTTATAGCCGTGAACTACACCGGGAGGAACTATAACCATTTTCGGACTGTCAGCTCCGGCCTCTACTTTTTGATACTGTTCAAAAGTCTTTGAATTCTTTCTTCTGTCCCAAAGATGAACCTCAAAATCACCCGGACCCGGGAAAATAAAACAGTCGGTCTGATAGACATGTTCGTGCGGGCCCCGAATAACTCCGGACTTGGTCTGACTAATATAAGACATAGCCGGGGAATAATCCAACTCGTCCTGGCGATAAACCTCTGCCAGCCAACCTCTTTCATCAGTAAATTTACTTAAATCTTTAATTTTAACTCCTTCTATCATATTTTTAAATTTTTCCTAGTTAATAATCCGTTTTGAGCTCCTTGCCTGCCTATAACCGAGGCGGAATTGCGCGCCCCCAGTCGGAGCGCTTTTTGAATGTTGCCCTGATAAACTTCCAGTCCGGCCACAAAAGAAGAATTAAAAGCGTCTCCCACTCCGGTAGTATCCACCCTCTTTTTTTCCTTTAAAACGGGTTGATAATAAAACTTTTTCCCGTCAAAAGCGTTCGCTCCTTCTTTACCCCGGGTAATCACCGCGATTTCCGGTCCCATACCTTTAATGGCCTTAAGTAAGTTACGAGTATTGTTTAGAAAAGTATTGTTTTTATTTTTGTAATCCGGATGAGTTAGAGTAAGCTCAATTGCCTCGTCCTTGTTTAGGGCCAAAACCCGAGTGTCCTTTAGATAAGGTTTTAACACTTTAAATCCGGCTTGAATCTGAACATGCCCGGGGTTCCAGGCCTTATTTAGCTTAGCAACGGAGAAAACATTTTTCAATATTTGTTCCCAATCACCGTGCAGGGAAGTTAAATAAGCCCAGTTTGTCTTTTTAAGAGTCCTTTTTTCTTTGGAGCTAATTTTTAAATCACAATTAGCCGCTCGATTGGAAAAAACAATGTGTTCATTGTTCGGCCCTACTAAAAGAAAAGAAAAGCCCGTGTCTTTGCCTTTCTTTTTTTGAGTTAAGCCGGTCTTTACTTTTTTATTTTTAAGATTACGAACCACATTCTCTCCCCGATTATCATCTCCCACCGCCACTAAAGAAGCTACTTGAAAACCTAGTCCGGCCAAATTTACCGCCGTATTAGAGGCCCCGCCCCCAAAAGTGGAATGGGACTCGTCTATTTTTATTTTAGCTCCGTATTCAAAGGCCAAAAGTTTTTTACGCAGAATATCTTTTTTGTTGTCTATTAAAACTCCTTCCCGGGTATAGAAAGTAATATCCTCTGTAGCCCCGCCAATAGTTATAAAATCATAAAACATAATTTTTCAAGAAAAATTATAAAATTCTTTTTTATTATAACACAAATTCAAAATCTAAAAAACCATTTGAAATAAATATAAAATGTAAAATAAATTAAAATGATGAGATAAAAAAAACAGCAACCATTATCAAGGTTGCTGTTTTAACCTCTGCTTTTGAAGCTAAGAGTTGGCCCTCTTAAATAAAATTAAGGTTTTGATTTGCCTTGGAGCAAATCATTTAACAGTATTGACAGACGAAACATTGAAAGTATTTGAATAAAACTAGATTTTATTATATGATTTTTTTATAAATTCAAAAAATTAAAAAAGGAGGGGCGGCATGACAATTGTAAAAATCTTAGTTTTTATCCTAAAATTAATCCTAATATTCTTAATAAAATTTATTGGGGAAATCAGTTGTTAGACTTTCCGGCTTGATTATTTTTATTTTTTGGTCATGACAAAAAATTAAGTTATAAAATCCAAATAATTATCCTTGTTTATAACCTCAAAATGGGAATTCTTGTAAGTTTCAGACCAATCTTTCGGCGGCTTAACTTTTTTATTTTTAAATTTAAATTCATAGCCGAACAATTGACCTTCGCGTTCTTCAATTAGATCAATCTCTTTTCTATCATAGGTTCTCCAAAAATAAATATTTGATTTTATTCTTTTATACGCATTTCTTTTAATCCTTTCCATGAAAAGAAAATTTTCCCATAACTGGCCCGCGTCGTCTCGCAAATTAAGCGGATTAAAGTTTTGTATAACAGCATTCCTTATTCCATTATCATAAAAATAGTATTTAGACATCTTACTTACTTCCTTTCTTAAATTCCTGGAAAAACCGGAAACTCTTTTTATTACAAATGCCTTCTCCAGTAAATCAAGATACTTTTCCACGGTTCTTAAGTTTAAAGAAACCGAATTAGCCAATTCTTGTAGAGAAACTTCGGAACCGATCTGAAAAGCCAAATTTATTAAAATATCTATGATTTTTTGAGATTTTTTTATCTCTTCAAATTCCAATAAGTCACTATAGAGATAGCTATCCACTATTTCATTTAAAATTTCTTGCTTTTCCTCCCGGCTTTCCTCTTTAGCTACATCGGGGTAAAGACCGTAGATCATCCTTGATTCAAGTTTATTCTCAGTTTCTCCGAAATTTTCCTCATAGCTAAGTTCCAACTGAGAAATAGGGTAAAGTATAAACTGCCATTTTCTACCCACCAACGGCTCCCCTACTTGGTTAGCCAGTTTAAAAGAAGAAGAGCCGGTAGCTAATACTTTGATATCATCAAAATTATCGATTATAAGTTTCAGGTTTAAACCGATGTTCTCCACTTTCTGGGCCTCATCAACAATCAAAAACTTGTTTTTCCCGATATATTGCTTGAAAATGTCGACTTCCTGACTGGAAAGCCATTTCTTGACACTTCTATTTTCTCCGTTTAAATACAAAAATTTTTCTCCCGAGCCCCGCAGAATTTCTTTAACCAAAGTAGTTTTTCCAACTTGTCTGGGCCCATACAAAACAACAACCTTCCCGGGTCGTAACCTTTTTATAATGTCTTTTTTTATGTATCTGTTTATTTTATCCATAGCTTCATTATAACATAGTTTTTACATTAATGCAACAATTTAATAAAATTACTGTAGTGTAATACATTTATTTATAAATAAAGGCGCAAATACTAATTTTATTATAACATATTTCTGCTACACAAAAAACCGCAATCGCCCGCAAACAGCTTTCAGCTTCTAACTTGAAAGCAATAATAAAACAAATATTAATTTCGCTCCGATAGTGGCCATTATAGTGGCCACTATAATGGCCACTATAGTAACACTATTTGACCTCGTTGCAGTCCGCTCTTCGAGCGACTGTAACGATTTAAAATCTTGATTTACTTTATCCTTGAAGAAAATTATAAATTATTATATGATTCTTTTATAAATTTAAAAAATTAAAAAAGGAGGGGAAAATGTCCATTGTAAAAATTTTGGTTTTAGGTGAAGAACCAAATTTAAAAAAAGTTTTAGATCCTTTTATTAAAAAAAATGGAAACGGAATCGAAACCCAGAAAAGCTTAGAGTTTGTTTTTGTTCAAGGAGGGGAAGTGGCTATACAAAAAATAACAACTGAACACTTTGACTACATTTTAACTAAGGAGAAAATTTGCCCTCCTCACTTAGAAGAACTTATAAGACTAATATTGGAATCTAACATAAGCTTACTCTGTTTACAGCCCCGAAAAGAATTTGAAACTCAACCAAAGGAAAAAATACCCGCCTCTATTTTTCCTTAAGGGTAAAATAAAACCCCGGCTTATAACCGCCGGGGCTTTTTTATTCCACCTTGATTGCCTCTACCGGGCAGGCGGACTCGGCGTTGCGAGCGCAATCCAAATCCTCCTCGCCGATTACTTGCGCCTTGCCGTCCTCACCCATCTCAAACACCCCGGGGCAAAGGCCGACACAAGTACCGCAACCGATACAAGCGTCCTTGTCTACTTTTATGCTCATAATCTATTTTTAACTTTTTAATCTTTCTAGCTCGTTTTCAAGCTCTTTAACTCTTTTTTTTAACAATTGGACCTCTTTATTTACAGCCACAACATCTTCTCCGGAACTTGTGGCAATTCTATCCACTTTTTCCTTTAAAATCTCCAAATCTTCTTTTATTTTAAACACCTCGTGTCTTAAAAAAGACAATTCCTCATAAATTGGTTTTAGCTTTTCATCAAATTTAGTATCCAATTTCTCGTCAATCATTTTATCCATGGCCGGCAACAAAACTTCCTCGGTAAAGCTTCCCAAATCTTCTCTGCTTAAAGGTTTTTGATTGTTGTTATCTGCTGAACTCATATTAACAAAATAACATTTTTAAAAAACAATGCAAAAAATAAATAATTCGTTTATAAACAAGGATTACTGACAAAACCGGTAAAAATGTATATTTAAAAATAAAAAATTCTAAAACCCTAATTTTTGAGCTTTTCATCCTTCGGATGATCAGCCTCTGGCTGAGAACTTTTAGTTTCCATTATTTATACCTCAAGGCGGTTAAAGGATTAATCCGCGAAGCCTTGATAGAAGGATAAATTCCGGTAACAAAACCGACTATGGTAGAGAAGATTAAAATAAACAAGACAAACCAGGGCGGTTGATAGAAAAGATCCAGGGATTGCCCACCGAACCTCTGGGCTAAAATATTAATTCCAAAGTTAGCCACCTCGGCGCCGATATAGCCGATCATAACACCTCCAATTCCGCCCAAAAATCCCATTAAAATTGATTCTAAGAGAAACATTTTCCTGATGTCAGTGGTGGTCACACCGATCGCGCGCATAATTCCGATTTCATTGATCCGCTCTAGAAGAGAAACCGTCATAGTGTTAAACATGCCGATCGCGGATACTACCAGGGCTATCAAGCCGAATAGAGCCAAAACAATCTGAACTACTTGGAAAATTTTCTTAGCTTGCTCAATTGTGTCAGATAAAGCGGAAACTAAAAATCCTTTCTGAATAATCTCCTGCCTAACCGACTCCATATGAGTGTCTTCAGTGACTTTTACTTTTAAAAGATCAAACTTAGTAATATTTAAATCGGATAAAGTCTGTCTGGGTATAAAAACAAAATTATCATTATTATTCTCCACCACCCCCACAATTTTATATTTATCTTCCCTGTTCACCACCTCTACTTCTTCAAAACCCTCTTCATCTTCATGAGTTAAAAATAAAGACAAAGTAATCTCCCTGCCTAGAATTTCTTCCGGATTTTCTATATTGAAAAGCTTAGCTCCGGCTGTGGAAATTACCGCTTCCTGAGCATCATTGCTTTCCAAAACTCGTCCGTGCTGAGCCAGGGTGCCGTTTAAACGAAAAAAATTCTTATCCACAGTCCTGATCATACTATTGGAAGTAATGCCTCCCATATTAATTTGACTGGAGAGATTGCTTACCGGGCTTACCTCGTCCACGTTTTCCATGTTCTGAATATCCTCGACATGGCTCTGTCTTAAAGTTACCAAATCCGAAGACCCGGTCCGAACATCCAAACTCAACAAAGAGTCGGCGGTGGTAATCTGGCTTAAAATTAAATTCTGCATACCATAACCCAGGGAAACCAAAAACAAAACCGCGCCAATACCAACGCCCACGCCCAAAATCGTTAAAAAAGTCCGCAAAGGCCTGGTTTTAAACATTCTGGTTGATAGGGTTAGGGAATCCTTAATCCTCATATAATAAAGCTATTTATATTTACCTAAAATTAACAATTCCAGTCTACGGGCCATTTTTTTGGCAATCCTCTTGTCCATGCCCGCGCCTTTATCTTTAAGAGAGCGGTCTAATTTCTTTTGAAATTGTTTTTTGCTTATCTCGTCTTTTAATCTTTGTCTAATCGCCTCATCGATTACGGAAAGGGAGGCGATATCATCTGCTTGATAATCAAACAAGTCAAATAAATATCTTCTGATTTCTAAAATTTCTTTTTCTACCCCACTCCTTTCTCTTTGTTCCTGTCTTTCTTGTTCCTGCCTTTCCAAGGATTTGATCTCTTCGATTATTTCTCTTATTTTTCCGGATATTTTTTCCGCGGTTCTTTTATCGAGTCCCATACCACCTTCTTCCCGGGGCTTATCCAAATAGTCGGTTAATCCTCTAATATGGCCCTTAACTCCGGTGACCAGTAAATTTTCCACCTTTTTTTCAATCGAACCCATCTCCTCCATGCTCATACCGCTCAAGACCTCGGAAACTATTTCTTTGGCCTTGAAAGGAATTAACAAATTACCGGCTTCCCCGGTAATACTGGAAAAACTTTGAGCAAGCATCTCCAGCTCCTTGGAAACGGTTGTAACCTTCTCTTCTTTTTTCTCTTCCACCTCTTTGTTGATCGCCTCATTAACCCGGGTCTTAAGCATCCTTCCGTCCTTTAAATAAAACACCCGATGAGCCATATTTAGGTGAGTGGGATTATGAGTAACCAAAATAACCGTCTTTTTCCTGTTTTTATTCAACTCTTTTAAAAGACTCATAACTTCTTCGGAAGATTTGGAGTCCAAATTTCCGACCGGCTCATCAGCTAAAAGGACATCCGGTTCATTAACTAAGGCCCGGCAAATCGCCACTCTCTGTCTTTGACCCCCGGACAACTCGCTGGGTAATTTGTCTTTTTGTTGCTTTACCCCGAAATGATCCAGGAGCTTCACCGCCCTGGCCTCTCTTTCCCTTTTGCCCACATTAATAGCCATCTGAGGAAGAACCACATTTTTTAAAATGCTCAGGGAATGAATCAGATAATAAGCTTGGAAAATCATGCCAACTTTCTTTTGGTGAAAATGCTCAATTTCCTTATTTTTCATTTTAGCGATATTTTTGTCATCAATAGAAACATTTCCGGTGATATTAGTTTCCAATCCGGAAATAGAATACAAAAGAGTGGATTTACCGCAACCGGAGGGACCGAAAAAAATTACAAACTCTCCGGGATAAATATCCAGAGAAATGTCTTCCAAGGCCTTAACTTCATTAGGCCTGCCCCGGAAATAAGTAACATTAAGATCCCTGATCTTAATGATAGGTTTACCGGTTTGTTGTTTGGTTACAGTTTTTTCTTTTTCCACAGTTTGAGTCTCGGGCATAAAAAATTTTATTTTTCTAAAATAATTATAACACAAATTTAAAAATGTGGGAAACCTTTTAACTTTTTTAATTATAACACAAAAAAAATATTTTGGGCTAGTTTTTTACATATCAATAAAAAACGCCCCTCTCGGGGGGGCGCTTTTCCGGTCCGGAACTATTTAAATTATTTTGCTACCCAGCCTCCGTCCACGGTTAAAACCTCTCCATTAACAAAATCCGAATCCCGGGAAGCCAAATAAACCGCGGCCCGGGATATATCCTCCGGTTTTCCCACGCGAGGATAGCTTGTAAAAGTGTCAATTAAATTTTTGGTGTTTTTATCTCCAAGCAAATCATTGGTCATGGAAGTTTTGATTACTCCGGGGGCTATACAATTGACATTAATTTTTTTCCGAGCATATTCCAGAGACATCTCTTTAGTTAAAGCGATAATCCCGCCCTTGGAAGCTCCATAAGCCCCGGCGGTTTCAAAACCCACCAAACCGGCAATAGAAGCCATATTAATAATCTTTCCCTTGCCTTTCTCAAGCATCTGAGGAAGCACAACTTTACAGCCCAAAAACACTCCCTTTAAATTCACATCGATTACTTTATCCCAGTCCTCTTCGCTCATTTTGTGAAGCTGAGAAAATTTTACAATCCCGGCGTTGTTAACCAGAATGTCTATTTTTTTGTATTGATCCAGGCAAGTTTTAACCATCTCTTCTACATCTTCCTTCTTACTCACATCCACGGGAAGAAACATAGCTTCGCCTCCTTGTTTATAAATTTGCCTGACCGTGGCTTCCCCGCCTTTTTTATCCAGGTCCGCCACCAGAACTTTAGCTCCCTCTCGGGAGAAATCTTTGGCTATTGCCCGGCCCAGGCCGGATCCGGCCCCGGTAACAATAGCTACTTTGTTTTTAAGTCGCATAGTTTAAAAGGTTAATTTTAAAAGTTTATATTGAAGAAATAAATCCTAAATCCTAAAACCCTAAATGAGAATCTGCAAACCTGTAAAAATGATTAGTGACTTTTGACTTAAGATTTAAAAAATAAATCACAAATCTTAAAGCCTAAAGTCTTAAATGAGAATGTGCGGGCGGAGAGACTTGAACTCTCACAGGACTAGCCTACGTGGTCCTAAACCA
>CAYRJF010000010.1:0-7578 GCA_964424365.1 uncultured Gammaproteobacteria bacterium
CGATTAAGCTCTTGAATAAATTTTTTATTTTTGGATTTATTGGCGCTTCTTCCCGAACCAAACAAATCTATGGCGCCAGAAAATTAACTACCGCCAAGAAAAAACAAATAGATAAATTGGTTAACAGGGGGTTAAGTTGGTTTTTAAATTAATTTGTTACTTTTTAGGATTGGTTTCGTTTAATTTAGTAAGAGATAAAAAATAAAATAAAAAATTATGAGACAAAAAACTTTACTTTCTCTTTTGGGGATTGCGTTGATTCTTTTGCTTGGAATCGGCCTTTTTTATTATCTGGGCAATGAAAATAATACCCCCGAAGATAACCGGGAAAAAGATCAGCTTTATACCCGGGAAGAATCTCGGGAGATTGCTCGGGAATGGATAAAGACCCAATCTCCCACCTATACTTATGATGGGAGTGATTTACAGTTTAAGGAATTTAGGGCTCTGGATTTAGCGGAGTGTGAAGATTATTATGAATTTGATTTTTCTTTTAAATCCAGTCAGGCCGGATTTGGGGATAGATCCGGAAAAATGTCTGCTCAGGTAATCACTCCTCACTTGATTACCATTTGGGTGGAAAATGGAGAAGTGACCAAAGCCCTGACTGACAATGAGTTTAATGAAATGACTGCAGAGGTAAAACAAGGAGGCCAGGGAGTGGACAGGTTACAACCCAGGACAGTGCAACTTTTTTACTACAATAAACAGATGGATGAGGATGACGGGCAGATTGATTGCGATGCTAACTCCGTCCAGGCCGTAGAAAGAATAGTTCCGGGCAAGGAAATAATTGAAGAGACGATTAAATTATTGCTTAAAGGCGAGGTTAGAGAAGCAGAGGCGGCTCAAGGATTTGAAACTGAATTTCCGCACGAAGATTTTAGTCTAGAAAGTTATAATTTAGAGGATGGCACTTTAAATCTTACTTTTAGTGAAGTCCCCGGTTTTACCTCCGGAGGTTCCTGCCGGGTTAATTTGCTTAGAGCCCAGGTAGAAAAAACCGCCCTGCAATTTCCCGAGGTAGAGGAGGTAGAAATAAAACCGGAAAGCATATTCCAGCCCTAAAAAGGAAAAAACATTATTTTATAAAAAATGTCAGACAAATTTGTTTGACATTTTTTTATAGACCGTAAATTTAAAATATGCTAGTATTGAAGTAGTCAAAAATAATTATTTTTTATGAAAAAAAGTTTTTTATTTCTAACAATTTTGTCATTTTTGTTTTTAGTAAGTTCCGCTGGAGCCGCTTCCAGTTGTAGTGACTCTGACGGAGGCAGAGATTATTATACTCAAGGCCAAACCAACGACCAAAATCATATTCGCAAGGATTTTTGCGAGGATTTGAGATCCGGTAACAAAGTGGAAGTTTGTGCCGGAGAATATTGCTTTTTGCGGGAATATTATTGCGGAGCGGACCAAGAAATAAAAGAAAGCGTTTATCATTGTCCGAATGGTTGTCGTAACGGAGCTTGTGCTAACGTTTCCGAATCCGAAACCAGAGACAGCAGTTTTTATGTGGACATACAATATCCCAGAGGTGGAGAAGAGCTTAGTGCCGGGGAAACTTATGAAATAAACTGGAGCCAGAAAAACGTGGAAAAAGTTTCCTTGGGGTATAAGGCAAATAATTTAAATTGGATCAAGTCAAATTTGGAAACAAGCCCGGTTACGGGAAATCATTCCTATAACTGGACCATCCCCGAGGGGCTTGAGGGTTTAAAAGCTTTTTTTTACATAAGTTATGAAAGTGCCTTGGATGGGAAGCAAGCCGTGGCTTTATCTAATAGCCTATTTACCGTTGTTGAAGCGGGAGTGGGCGATGATTCGGGGACCACTGAAGGAAATTATTCCGGAGATTCTTTGGAAGTGCTAAATATATCTAACCAATCTATGTACAACCGCTTAAAGGGAAAAATTTTATTAAAAGTGGAAGACGACGGTCGGGCTTACTATGTTCATCCCCGGGAAGAAAAAATGTATTATTTGGGTCGCCCGGCAGACGCATTCCGAATAATGCGCGAACAGGGCGTGGGGATAACCAATTCTAATCTTTCCCGAATAGAGCCCAATTTAAGCAATACTTCCGGGTCGGACGCAGACGGAGATGGTCTGGGTCATATGTTTGAAGAAGCGATAGGAACAGATCCTAATAATCCGGATTCAGACGGGGATAGTTTTGCGGACAAGGAGGAAATTGAAAACGGCTACAACCCCTTACAAGGCTCTGGGGCAAAGCTGAGTTTTGACAAGGGCTTTGCCGGAAGTAACCTGGGAAGAATATTTTTACAAGTAGAGCAAAACGGGGAGGCCTGGTATGTCTATCCCGAGGATTCTTCCAGATATTTCCTGGGCAGACCGGCTGACGCTTTTGCTATTATGCGCTCTTTAGGTCTGGGGATATCTAATCAAGACTTTGAAGCCATGAAGTAAAATTTTAGGTCCTTTGGATAATTTTGTGGGTTTAAAAAGTATAAGTTCCCCCTGGAGGGGGAATTTAAGGGGGTGTAATAGGTTTTTTTACCTACAGAAGTTTCCGAAGAGCTAAAGTTTAGAAAATTTTTACCCCCTCTATTTTTTCCTCTTTAAGAAAGGGGATAAAGAGGGGTTTTTTGTAAATTGAATTATAACCGAAGTTGTGTTAAATTGAGATTAAAGAACTCTATGAAAAACTGGGTATTAAAACTGAGAATTTTTTTCTGGGCCTTGGTTCTGGGCAGTGCTTTGTTTTTTTTCTGGACCGGACTGGGTTTAAGCGGTCAAGCTAATCATTCCACTAATTTTAAAGACAACGCAGGGGGTATGATAGGTAATTTAACCCCCCGAGATAGGCTAGAGAGGAATAAAAACGAGGAAATTAGAGTGATCGGTAATCCGGTTTATTTTAATCTCCGGACACCTAGAGAATATGATCAAGCCAACTTACGTTTAGAATATAAAAACCAGGGAAATGAAAAAATAGAAATGGGTGTTTTGGTGGACGAAAAGATTTGGCGGCATGAACTCAAGCCCCTGGAAAACAAAACTCTGAACAAACTCTCCGGGAGTTGGCACAGCACCAGAGAAGGAGAGACTTTATTGCTTCAGAAAGAAAAAAAATATCATAGTGTTCAAAATTTTTTGAATAATTTACCCGAGAAAAACAAAATCGCGCTTTACAACTATAACTTGGAAACAGATTTTGTCTTAGATAACTACGAGGCCACAACCACTGTACAAAAAATTGATACACCCCTTAGAGGAGATTTTCAAATTTTTACTTATTTAAGAGACGAAGATTTGAATTTCAGTTTTGACTTTGAGGATTTAAACCAAAACACTGACTCTGACGAGCTGGACTTAAATCTTTTTTACCGGGGGGAGCTAATAGCGCGCCGGCATTTGGATGATGATGGAAATAAAAAGGATAATTATAAAGTCGGAGATCCGGGGCAGGTGGAATTAACGGAAGCCGGCCTGCCCGAAGGTCTTTACAAGATAGAACTCAGGGCCAATGACGATATTATCACCAAGAAAATAGAAACAAGCCAAAAGTTGTTGTCATTTTCGCACAAATTAAGGTTAAAAGAGAGCAATGGCTCGGAAATTAAGATTTATACCGACAGCAGCGAGATACAAGCCAAGGTGATTAACCCGGCCAGTTTGCAGGAAATAGGTTTGAAAAATATAACTGTCGGTACAAGTGAAGAAAAATTTAAGATTACAGAAACTTATAAACAATTTTCTCAAGAATTAAAGCCCGGGATTTATGAGCTTAACTTGGAAAAAGGAGGAATTATACTAACCGGGGACGGGGTATTTAGTTTTTCCCGCGAGGCTTTTC
This sequence comes from uncultured Gammaproteobacteria bacterium, assembly GCA_964424365.1. Taxonomy (GTDB): domain Bacteria; phylum Patescibacteriota; class Patescibacteriia; order Patescibacteriales; family JAGXOH01; genus JAIOTG01. Next base: position 3,824 of record CAYRJF010000010.1, read on the forward strand.
TAAACCCGGCTTACAAAAAAGTAAAGCCGGGCCTTGAAGAAAAAGGTGTAAAATATATTCTGGCTAATTATAAAAAGCCCAAAAAAAACGAGGAGTGGAAACGAGCCGAGGTAAGCTTTGATTTGGACAGGGCATATCGCGAAGGAGATAAATACGGTTTTATTCTTTCAATTCCGGGCCTAAAAGCGGAAGAGGCCACCGGGGAAAGTTTAATTATAAAAGATTTGGAAATAAACTTACAGGGTAAGAATTTTATAGAAAAGTTAAAAGATTTCTTTTAGGTTTATGAATTTTAGCAAAAGAGAAAATTTTTATCTTTTTTTCAGGGAATTGTTTTATGCTTTGTTCGGGAGCTTAATTGTGTTTTCTTTGCTGGAAGTTTTTTGGCCCCGGATTGTTATATCTCGAATTAATCTAAACTTAGTATTGCTTGTTTGGCTGGCAGTTGGTATAGTATTATTAAGTATTTCTAAAAAGGATTAAAGAAATGAATAAAGAGGAATTAAAGAAAAAATTGCCTTGGATTGTTTTTGCCTTGATATTGCTAGGACCTTTGCTTAAAAGCGGATTGGGAGTGGTAATTTTAATTATTTTTTTAATATTTTTATTTAAAGACGAGTTTAATAAATTTAATATATTTCCCGCGAACAAGGGAAATCCCAAAAATATGAATAACCCCATTGATGTGGATCAATTAAAACAACTTAAAAATTTGAAAAAAATTATTATTTCCGTAGTGGTAATTCTTTTGCTGGGCTGGCTGTTTTTTGCCTCCATTGTAATTGTGGAGGCGGGCGAGACCGGAGTTTATTCCCTTTTTGGTAAAGTTAAGGACGAGGAATTATCTTCCGGGTTTCATTTAGTTATCCCCTTGGCCCGGGTAACCAAGATGAGCATCAGAACTCAGGACTATACCATGAGTAGCGCTCAGGGGGAGGGCGAGATCAGCAATCCGGACGCAATCACCGCCTTAACTAAAGAGGGCTTAAAGGTGGACCTGGACATGACCGTCCTCTTTCATTTAAAAGAAGACATGGCCTCGAATATTTATGAGGAGGTGAACATTAATTATGACCAAAAAATTATTAGGCCCGCAATCAGAAGTACCATTAGGCAGGTTATTGCCCAATATGAAGCCAAGGTAATTTATTCAGAAAAACGAAAAGAAGCGACTGAGAGAATTATGGAGGATCTGGAAAAAAAATTAGAACCCAGGGGGATAATATTGGAGGACACCTTGCTCCGCAATGTTGTGCTTCCTTCCAAATTGGCTAATTCTATTGAGGAAAAATTGCAGGCCGAGCAAGAGGCGAAAAAAATGGATTTTGTTTTGGAAAAAGAGAAAAAAGAAAAAGAGAGAAAAATTATTGAAGCGGAAGGGCAAAGAGAGTCCCAGAGAATTATTAATGAAAGTTTAAGTCCGAATTATTTGAATTATCTATACATTAAGAATTTGGAAAACCGAGAGGGAACCATCTATGTTCCGGTTAGCCCGGAATCGGGAATGCCTATGTTTAAACCAATAAATCAATAATTTTTCATTATAGCCTAATTTAAAGTTTTGTTTTTTGTCTTTGAATTTTTTAGTAATTAGAATATTAAATACCAAACTACAAACACCAAGACCCAAATAAATATCAAATTACAATATTTAAAATATTAAAAGTTAAATGTTTAATATTTAGATATTGGTGTTTATTTGGAGCTTGTAATTTTAGATTTGGAGCTTCTTAAACATGGCGGATTTAAAAAGATTATTAAACCCCAAATCAGTTGCCTTGATCGGGGCCTCTCAAAACCGGGCTAAACTGGGCAGTCAGATTTTAAGCAATCTTAAAAAAGGAGGCTTTACGGGAAAGATTTGTCCTGTAAATCCCAAATATAAAAAGATTCAGGGATTAAAATCTTATCCTTCTGTGCTTAAAATTGATTCTCACATAGATTTGGCCGTGATTGTAATTCCGGCCGGATTTGTTAATCAGGTTCTGGAAGAATGCGGAGAAAAGGGGATTAAAAATGTGATTATAATCAGCGCTGATTTTTCCGAGGCGGGAGAAGAGGGTAAAAAAAGAGAAAAGCGGTTAGAAAAAATAGCTTCTGAATATAAACTTAATATTCTGGGACCCAATTGTCTGGGATTAGTCAACTCTAGCCGGAATTTAAACGCCACTTTTGCGGATTTTTCTTTTACTAAAACCCGGGAACCCGGTATTGCCTTTATTTCCCAATCCGGAGCTATGGGTAGCGCGGTTTTTGATTGGAGCACAGGTCAGGCCCTTAATCTAAAGTATTTTTTAAGTTTGGGAAATAAAGCGGTCTTGGGAGAGAATAATTTCCTGGATTATTTTAAAGATGACCCTCAGGTGTCTGTGGTAGCGGCTTATCTGGAAGAGATTGAGGACGGGCAAGGTTTTATGGAAACTGTTTCTCGTCTGACTCCTTATAAACCGGTAATTGTTTTTAAATCAGGGCAAAGCCGGGCAGGTAAATCAGCGGCTCTTTCCCATACCGGAAGTATGGCCGGCTCCAGCCAAGCAGTAGAGGCGGGCTTGGCAAGATCGGGTGCTATAACGGCGGATAACCTAGAGAATTTCTTTTCTTTATTAAAATTTTTTCAAGTAGCCGGAAGCCGAGAAACAAACAGGTTTTCTTCGGGGGGAGTTCAGGTTGTTTCCAATGCCGGCGGTCCCTTGGTGGCTACGGCCGACTCCTTAGATAGCCAGGGTGTTAATTTACCCAAGCTTTCAGATCAGGCAGTTAAAAAATTAAAAAAAGAAATTCCCGAATTAACTGATTATAAAAATCCTTTGGATATTTTAGGAGATGCGGATGAACAAAGGTATAAAAAAGCTTTGGAAACAGTCAGCCGGGAAAAGAATATTTCTTCAGTTTTAACCTTACTTACGCCCCAAAGCGGAACTCGGGTAAAAAAAACTTCTCAAGTATTGAATAAAGTTGCTCGAAAAAATTCGAAAAAATTATTTTTAAGTTGTTTTTTAGGAGGAGAAGCTGTTCAGGAGGCTAAAGATTATTTAAATAAACAGCCGGAAATTGTTAATTTCGATTATCCCGGTCAGGTCTCTTTTTGTTTGGCTAAATGGCGGGAATACAGGGAAAAGAGCAAAGCTTTAAAGCCTTTCCAAGCTTTAAATAAGGAAAAAGAGGGAATTAAACCAAAAAATAAGTCTTGGGATTATCTTGATTCTTTTAAGCTTTTGCAAAAATATAAAATTCCGGTTTTAAAGACTGAAAAAGTTACGGGCAAGAAAGATTTGGAAAAATTAAGATATCCTTTGGTCGTGAAAAGGGTGGGGCCGGAAATTATACACAAGACTGACAAGAAAGGAATTATTCTAGGTATTCAGAACAAAGCCGAGGCCCTAAAAGCTTTAAAGACTTTAGAAAAAAGATTTAAATCCGGATACAGCGTGGCTCAATCTCAGGAGTCGGGACAAGAAATACTTTTGGGATTTAAAAGAGATCCGTCTTTTGGTCCGCTTATAATGGTGGGCTTGGGAGGTATTTATACCGAGATTTTTAAAGATATCCGGATTGAGGTGGGGGATTTGAGCTTAGAACGAGCTCGTAAGATGATTAAAAATTTACGCGTTTATCCGCTTTTAAAGGGGGCGCGAGGGGAGAAAGGTTATGATTTGAAGGCGCTTGAGAAGGCTCTGCTTAGTTTGGCTACTCTGGCCCGGGAAAACCCGGAAATTAGTGAGCTCGACATTAATCCTTTTTTTCTTCAAGAAAAA
>CAYRJF010000010.1:7678-15438 GCA_964424365.1 uncultured Gammaproteobacteria bacterium
GGCGCTTAAAAATTTTATTCTTCCACTGTAATTGCCTCGACCGGACATTGGTCTGAAGCTTTTAAGGCGCAGTCCAGATTTTCCGCGTTTTTTACTTGAGATTTGCCTTCCGGGCTTAGAGTAAAAATATCCGGGCAAATTTCTGTGCAACGGCCGCACCCAATGCACTTCTCAGTGTCAATACTAATGCTCATAAGTTTAATAAGATGAGTTATAATTATAGTATTATGATAGCATTTTTTTAAAATTAGGACAATAAATTTGACATTTTTCAGAAGTTTGTTAAAATGCAAACAAATCAATTAAATAAAGAATGATTTTACCACAGACAGCAGGCGCGTCAGGTAAGACCTGCCGAGGTGAAATTAAATATATATTCGAATATATATATATTTTTTTACCAGAAGTCTGTGGCAAAGCCACAGCTTTTTTTTACTTGAAAATTTTTAGAAAATTTTCAAGTCGCGGAAAATCGCTGAACGAACGCGGAACTACGCGGAGTTAATATACAAACAAAAAATTATTTTTTAGGATTTGGGACTTGTAATTTAGAGTTTGTTTAAAATTTCTAATTTCTAATTTCCAATTTCTTAATCACTATGCCTAAAAGCAAAGAACAAAAAAAAGAAATTTTGAAGGATTTGGAGGAAAAATTAAAAAAATCCAAATCAGTAGTTTTTACTTCCTTCGGAGCGCTTAAGGTAAGCGAAAGCGAGGATTTGAGGAGTAAATTAAAAGAAGAAGGAGGGGAATGCTATGTTCCCAAAAAGACTTTATTGGGATTGGCTTTGAAAAATGCCGGTTTTGAGATTGATCCGGATGATTTTGAGGGTAGAATCGCGGTGATGTTTGGTTATGATGATCAAGTCTCCCACGTGAAAGTAATTGATAATTTTAAGGAAGACCAGGAAGGGAAAATTGATTTTTTGGGCGGTATTTTAGATGATAATTTTATCAATGCCGCCAAGGTATCCGAATTAGCAAAAATTCCTAATCGCCAAGAGCTTTACGCTAAGTTGGTGGGATCACTAAATTCTCCGGCCTCCGGATTTGTCAATGTTTTGGCCGGGAACATGAGAAGTTTGGTTTATGCCCTAAAAGCGATTGAGGAGAGGGAGAGTTAATTATAATTTAGATAAAAATTAATAAATAAGTTCTTTAGTCAATTTTGTGGAGCTTAAGAGATTAAAATTCAAAATCCTAAACTCAAATGTCAAATCAATGACAAATTACTTAAGAAAAAAGTTTTTATTGAAAAGAGATGATGTTGGAAAGAGCATTTTTAAATTCCGTATTTATTGAATTTGTTTGTCATTTAGATTTTGTCATTTAGATTTAAACTTTTTAATCAAGTACGAAGATTTATTATTCATCAATAATTGAATCCACATAATTGCTAGAAGAACCAATAAGATTTTATGGCTGAAGAAAAAAAACAAGCCTCTGAGGAAAACACAGAGGAACAAAACCCTTCAACTTCTTCGACAGGCTCAAAGCAGGCAAGCTCAGGGCAAGAACAAGAGGAGACTCAAACTGAAGAGGCTCCCCGGGAAGAAACCAAGGCCGAGGAAGCTCCTCAGGAAGAAGCTACCGAGGAACAAGCTTCTCAAGTTGAAGAATCTACAGAAGGTGAAGAGGTAGAGGTTCCGGAAAAATTTCAATCTTTAGTAGAGCAAATTGAGCAAATGAGTGTTTTGGATTTGTCCGAATTAGTCAAAATTTTGGAAAAGAAATTCGGAGTTTCCGCTGCCGCCCCGGCAGCTGTTGCCGGTGCCGCCCCTGCTGAAGGCGGAGCCGAACAAGCAGAGGAAAAGGATGAATTTGATGTGGAATTAACTTCTGCCGGAGACAACAAAATCGGTGTAATTAAAGCGGTTAGGGGAGTAACCGACATGGGTCTTAAGGATGCCAAGGATTTAGTGGAAGGAGCTCCCAAGGTGCTTAAGGAAGGGGCTAAAAAGGAAGAAGCTGATGACATGAAAGCCAAATTGGAAGAAGCCGGCGCTACCGTAACTTTAAAATAAATTTATTCTTGAGAACTTAAAAATTTCCCCCTTTCTTAAGGGGGAAATTTTTTTTGAGAAAATTTAGTAAGTTTTTATTCCATTTGGTATTTTAAAACCGATTGCCCGTCCAAGAAATAAATGACTTGATTTTCTTCATCCACGGAAAAGTCTTTTAAATCGGTAAAAGTTTCGCCTTGGTATTGTTTTTGAAATTTCCCCTGTTTATCAAAAACCAACAATCTTTTCTTTTCCGGCTCCAGAATATAGAGAAAACCTTGATCAATCTCCGGGGTTACTTTGATTTTCCCCGGATTTTTAATTTCCGGGTAAACATTATCCAGGCCAAAGTCTTGTTTTTCCCCGGTTAAGTATTTATTAACTTTGCCGCCCGGATCGAGAGTATAAATATATCCGTCTATGGCGAGTTTTTCTCCCCCTTCCAAATTAATTCCTTGGGGAAGCCAGTTTTGCCAAGTTGTTAAGTTGGAGGTTTGCCCATATTTGTAGATTTGATTATTTTGGGAATCCAGGAGATAAAGACTGTTGGCAAACGAGTTCATATCATTGATTCGGCTTTCCTCGGGCAAATTAAAATCCAGGGTTCTAAATTCTTCCGAATCTAGATTCAGGGCGGTCATTTGTTCTGAGTCGAAAAAGTACAAACTATTTCCCGCAAAAGAAGGGTAGTTTAGCCCGGGGAGGTTACCCTCGGAAAAGGTCTGTATTAAATTATCTTCTAAATTTATTTTATAAATATTGGAGTTTGCGGAATCGGCCAGATATAGACTTCCTTCTCGGAGAGTTAGGTTTTCCGCCCGGGCCCGGGAATTGGCGGCGGTTAAATCTTTGAGTTTTTCCAAATTTTCGCTCAGATCAACTAAGTTCATTATTTCCGCCTCTTGGTCTTTATGGACGCCTTTTAATTCTTGAAATTTTTTTGTTTGGTCCGGATATTCGGGGGAAATTTTTTCTTCCAGACTTGTTAGTTTTTCCTCGTTTTCCGCCATTAATTCCCGAGCGCTCTTACTATTATCATAAAGAAGGTTGGCCTCGATTTTGTTTTGATTTTTCTCAATTTCCACAACTAATTCGTTTAAAGCCGCTAAGGCCTCTTTTTCCCGATTTTCTTTGATATAAAGGGAGGTGCTCAGAGCAAAGGCGCCCACAAACAGAATAACCACCACTAAGGCAATTTTTCTTTTTAAACTCAAGCTACTTAAAAATCTAAGCCCTTCTATCAGTTTCCTTTTTAGATAGCCGGGCAGATTTTTGCTTCGGCTAAAAAGATTTTTAATATTATTAAAATTAGAGAAAAACTTAACTAGATAAACCAAAAGACTGATTATGCCCAGGATTCCCGTTTTTAGGCCGGAGATGATTTTTCCTCCGGAGAATATTTTTTCCTTTTTTTGAAAAAACAACTTCTCTTTTAACTGAATCGGTTTGTTTGAAGACTCCGAGTCCGGGATAACTTCCGTCTGGTTTTCCGTGGCCGGGGAGTGGGGGCGGGAGTAGGCGGGTTTCTTTTTAGGTGAGTTTTTCCTAATTTCCTTGACTTTCTGGTAACCTTGCCCGGCCCAGGATTTGATTTTGCCCAAATTAATAATCCCGGCCGGTTTTAAGATGTCTTCGGTTTTTCTGCGAGTTTGATTCAGATCCCAAACTTGTTCTTCCGGCGTTTCTTCCTCAGGCTCCACTATTTCAGTTTTACCGGCGGTATTTTTCAAAACCAAACCCAAAAATAAGGCGTTAACGTTTATTTGGCCCAGAAGATTTTCCAGGTGGGTGGCCGCGCTTGCCGGGGGAAGTTTGGTGATGGTGTCCAGAATTTGCTTGTCAGACAAGTATTCCCTTAGGGTTTCGTTAATTAGAAAGTAATAACCGTCCTCGGGAAGGTCCCCGCTAATTACGTCGGAAAAGAGTTTAAATAAATTGGTGGCCTGGGTTTGCTGTTTTTTACTATCTCCTATGTCGTTGATTCCGTATTTGATTTTTCCTCCATTGTCTCTTCCTTGGGGAAAAATTAAAAGGTTTTTGTTTTTTCCCACGGTGGAGAAATAAAGTTCAGAGCCGTAAACCACCCCGGCGGTAATATTTATAGAGTAGGGGCTGACTTTAATTTTTTCCTGATTAAGAAAATCAATTAAATCCTTGTTGACATTGGTCAGAGTTGTTTCAAAAATGTGTTCAACCGTAATAGAATTAACTTTTTCCCGAAGAAGAATTTTTTCATTTTGATAATAGTTGTAGTTAATATTGTTAACCAAAAAATTGGCTATTTTTAAAGCCCTGCTTTTGGAAGATTCGATTTCTAGGAGAACAAATAGTTTTCCGGCCAAGGATTCCTTGTATTCATCCGGTTGGGATATAAAAATCTCTCCGGCGCTAGATGTTTTAGTTCCGGAATTTAGAAAGATTTGAGAAATCTTATAAGCCATAAAAGCTAAGATTTGATTTGACTATTAAGTGGTTCTATTATACTATAGAATTACTCGACAGTAAAGCTATTTTTATTTTTTAAGCTTATAAAGACTATGCTAGACAGATTGTTTGGCTCCAGGGCCAGGGTAAAAATTTTAAAGTTTTTTTTATTTAACATTGAAGAAAAATATTATATCAGGCAAATCGCTCGCCACTTGGAAATTCAGGTTAATTCCGCTCGCCGGGAACTTAATAATTTAAAAGAATTAGGGCTTTTAACTTCCGGCTCGGACCCCGAAAAAAAACAAGAAAAATTTTACGGAGTGAACAAAAAATTTGTTTTGTTTGAGGAATTGCGCTCTTTGATTGTTAAGGCGCAAATTTTGTATCAGGAAGAGTTTGTGGACAACTTAAAACAAGCCGGAAAAGTTAAGCTAGTGGTTTTGACCGGTTTGTTTGTAAATAATCCGGAGATTCAGGTTGATTTATTAATTGTGGGCCAAGTCAGTAAGAGCAATTTAAAGCAGGTAATCTCTGATTTAGAGAAAAACCTGGGACGGGAGGTTAATTATACTTATATGAGCACTCAAGAATTCAAATATCGTCGGGAGATTACGGATGTGTTTTTATACAACATTTTGGAAAACAAAAGAATCGTGGTTATTGACGAGCTCGAGATAACTTAGTCCGAGTTTTTCAACTTTGAGAGGTAAAAAAGTCAATTGCTATTGACTTTTTTTATTTTTTATGTTAGTGTTTTGAGTTATTTTAAATTTAGTTAAAATCGCTGATCTTTGGCGGGGCAAACCCTGTAAAATCCTGCGGGATAAACGGGACGCGACGCGAAGTGCGCGGAAAATTTATTTATATGGATTTAAAAAGTTTCCTGGATTTATTAGGGAAAAGAAAACAAACCATTTTGGCAATTGTAATGGTCTTTTTAGCTATTGCGGTTGTTTTGGTTGTGGTCCAAACTTTTAAATACGGATCCGGCTCCCGCTTGTTAATCAGCCAAAGTTTTTCACCGAATACCGATGCCTATAATATTTCCCGGACCAATGATTACTTAGGGAATCTTTTTGCCCAGGTTGTAGGATCTAACTCTTTCTATAACGATGTCTTGGAGTCAGGTTATAATATTGAGGAGGATTATTTTACCGAGGAGAAGAATTTTGCCCAACTGATGGAGAAATGGGAAAAAACCGTGGAAGTTGATCCTTTAAGGGATGGAAGCGGTATAGTGGAGATTAATGTTTTTCACCCCGAGAAAGAACAAGTTAATCAAATTTCCCAAGCGGTAAATTATGTGATTAATACTCAGAACCAGTCTTATCACGGACTTGGAGACAAGGTTTTTGTTCGGGTGATTGACCGGCCTATAATTTCCACTTATCCGGTTAAACCGAATATTTTTTTAATTTTTCCCCTGGCTTTACTTTTAGGTTTGGCGGTTTCTTTTTTATATATCTATTTACTTCCCGAAGAGAAGTATGCTTTAAGAGTTCAGTCCGGCCGAAAAAGAAGGGATAAACAAGAGGGTCAGATAATTTCTGACAGAGAAGACGCTGATTCTTGGAGTAATATCAAAGATATTTTGGAACAAAAAGATAAAGATTTTAGTTATTCTCGAAAATATTGGGGAGAGGAAGGCAGGCAGGTTTCGGCTTCGGAGTCTGAACCTCAAGCAAACTCTCCGCAAGCTCAAACAAAAGACTTCGGAGAAGAAGGCCAAGCAGAGGAAGCAAACAAAAAGGAAGAAGAAGAGATTAGAAAAGAAAAGGAAGAAATTAGTGAACCGGTTGAGTTTAGTCAAGGCATGTCCTTGCCGGAAACCAAAGAGACAGAAGAGCCAAAAGAGAAAATGGCCCAAGAGGAGATTGATAAAATTTTAGATTCCCAAGAGATTGAGAAACAGGGGGATATGAGGAATATCTTCTAGTTACAATTACAAATCTACCCTGTTAAATGATTTGTTAAAGGGCAAATCAAAACTTCGTTTTATTTAACAGGGTGAACAAATCAAGTCACAAATTACACAAATATAAATGTGACAGGTTGATTTATTGGGAGAAAAGGATTAATTTTTAATTAATTAAATTATAGTAATAGGAATCCGGGGTGAGGTAATTTTGGAAAAAAAATTATCTTACCTCAGTTTCTAAATAGTTCTTTAAAAAATAAAACAAGAAAGGAGGTGATTGGTTGATGTGGAATTTTTAGTGGTTTTTTCCCGAACCGAAGCCGGGCCGCATGGGTTTTATCTGGTTACTTACCCTTATGACGAGGAATCTCATGTTGAGGGTTCTGTGACCACAGACTTAAAAAATTCAGCGGTTGAGGAATTGGAAAGGGGAGTTGTTTTGGTAGCCCAAGGCCTTTATCGCAAGGTAAACGGCTGGAGGGCGGAAAAAATTCTACGAAAAGCAACCCCTGAGGATTTAACAGCATAAAGCAAAAAAACTGAAAGGAGACAGAAAGATGAAATATTTTGTTAAAGTAATGGTTGTATTGTTGGCAATGGGACTACTCGTAGGATGCGGTAGTAGCGGCGGGGGTAGCAATAACCCTGAATTTAAGGCCCAAGATCTTTCCCTGAGCAAAAGCGGTAAGTTCGAATATAAAAACATTGTTCGTCAACTTCCGGCCGGGGCAAACATGGCGACCTATTTTTATTCGGACGACACCGGCTGGTGCGGTCCGATTAAATTTGACGTCAAAGACGGTACCACGAAATTCAATTTCAAAGATATCGAAGGAATTAAAAAAGGAGCAATCCGCTTTATGCTTAAGTGGTTTATTCCTGGAGAAGGTTACGGCTACTTCAACTTAGACCAACTTCCCGAAGCGGATCAGAAGATGTTTGTCCGCAAAACCCACCATTCTTCAGCTTACGGCGCCGGAGATCTTGTCTTAGCTGTTTTGTATTACAACGGCACTTTTTCTCCCGTTCCCACAGAAAAGAATCATTATGGGCGGGATAAAATTAATTGGATTGTACAATCCCGCAACCATGAACGATCTGACTGTATAGGAAACGGGGGAGATCCGGCCACTGATCCGAAGGACATCGATAATGACGGCGACGGCTACACCGAGAATCAGGGTGACTGCAACGACGGCAATGCCAAGATTTATCCCGGAGCTTATGATGTTCCGGACGATGGCGTGGACCAGGATTGCGACGGCCAGGATGCCACCTCCGGCACTGATCCGTCCGACGTTGATAACGACGGCGACGGCTACACCGAGAACGAAGGGGATTGCGATGATAGCAACCCCAACGTATATCCCGGAGCCACGGAAATCTGCGGGGACGGAATAGACCAGGATTGC
>CAYRJF010000011.1:0-2543 GCA_964424365.1 uncultured Gammaproteobacteria bacterium
TGTTTCCGGGACTTCAGCTCCGGATGAGGAAGTAGAAAAAATTAAAAACTTTTTAAAACAATATGAAGAGAAACAAAACCAAAACCATAAAAATAGGAGAGGTTAAAATCGGGGGTAAAAATCCGGTGGCGGTCCAATCCATGACCAATGTCCCCACCAAAGATGCTAAAAAAACTATAGCCCAGATTAAAAAATTGGAAGCAGCCGGTTGTGAAATTATCCGAGTGGCGGTTCCGGATTTGGAATCCAGCCAAGTCTTGGGCAAGATTAAAAAGACTATTAATATTCCTTTAGTAGCTGACATTCACTTCTCCCACAAAATTGCTATTGAAGCTATTAATCAAGGGGTAGACAAGTTAAGAATAAATCCGGGCAATTTTCCGGAAAAAGAATTAGAGGAAATTGTAAAACTGGCTAAAAGTAAAAAAATACCTATTCGCGTAGGAGTAAACGCCGGCTCTCTAGAGAAAAAGATCTTAGAAAAGCACGGGGAGGCAAGCGCCAAAGCCATGGTAGAGTCGGCTTTGGGGAGTATCAAAAAAATGGAAAAACTGGGCTTTGAAAATTTAGTTATTGCCCTCAAGGCCTCTGATATTCGCCGGACTATTAGGGCCTATGAATTGCTCTCCGAAAAGGTGGACTATCCCCTGCATTTGGGTATTACAGAAGCCGGCACCAAATTCTCCGGAACTATTAAATCCTCTATCGGCTTGGGCTACCTACTTTTAAACGGAATCGGTGATACCCTGCGGATTTCCCTAAGCGCTGATCCGGTTGAGGAAGTTAAAGTGGCTTGGGAAATATTAAAAGATCTGGAGCTTAGGGAGCGAGGAGTGAAAATAGTCAGCTGTCCCACTTGCGCCCGGGCTACCATTGATGTAACCAAAATTGCCCCCCAGGTAGAGAAGCTAACTCAAAACCTAACCAAACCGATCAAAATCGCAGTCATGGGTTGCGTGGTTAACGGACCAGGCGAAGCCGGAGAGGTGGACCTGGCCGTGGTCGGCGCCGGAAAAAAGGCAATGATTATCACTGAAGGAGATAAGAGGAGATTTATTGAAAAAGAGAACATTGTTGAAGAGCTTGAGAAGGAGATAGATAAACTTATCTAGCTTTTAGGTATTAGCTTTCAGCTTTTAGCTTTATTGATTTATTCCAAATTTACCTTTCTATTTATACATCGCATATAAATAGAAAATTTGCCAAAATATTTGTCTAAGATAAAAAAATATTAAAAAAGTTCGCCCATACTTTGTTAAACGTAATAAATCAAAAACCTCTCATGGAAATAAACCGGAACCCAAGGCCGCCCAGACTTAATAAAAAAGCGAAGAAGCTAATCACTGAGCTTTGTTTTAGAAAAAATGACCCTCTTAAAAAAGTTGACGGGATTTTTGTTTTCTCTTCCATTATTGGTATTGATAAACTGGCTGATTTGGTAAAAAAAATATTGGCTAAAAATATTTCCGATAAAATATTCATCACCGGAGGCGTGCCACCTAAAAAGGTAGCCAGGAACCTGGGTATAAAAGAAGAAAAGTTAGAAGCCGACACCCTTCTCAATGCATTAAATTTAAATCAATATAAAAATTTAAACGTATTTGTAGAAAGAAATTCAGGAAATACACTAGAAAATGTCACTGAAACTTTAAAAAATCCTGAATTTAAAAAATGCCAAAGTTTACTTTTTGTTTTTAAAGCGCATGCCGCCGGCAGGGGGTATTTAACCCTGAGAAAATTTTTTCCTGAAACCAAAATTCTCCAACAAACCTTTGAAGCCAAATACAAGCAAGCGGATAAAAAGATAACTAGAGACAACTGGCACACCTTCCCTTTCGGTAGGTCGCGTGTCTAGGGAGAATTCCAGAGAATTAAAGCCTACGGCCAGAGGGGCAACATAGAATATAATGAAATAAAAAATTTAGTCCGGGAAATTGAAAAGCATACTAAATAAAAACAGCTTCTTTTAGCAAATTGCAAAAAATCAAAACAGTGTACATCATCCTGTACACTATAATGTGCTCGCAAACAAAAACAACAATCTCTGATAGTGGCCATCATAGTGGCCACTATAATGGCCACTACTGATCAGCTAAGAATTAAAAGGGGAAATTTAATTTCCCTCTTTTTTTAATAAAAAAGCGCCACTCATTGAATCTTGGTGACGCCTTGTTGAAAAATTTTTTTATGCCCCATCTGGCTGGTTGGGTGCAATTTTTACCGTGCCGTCGGTGTGGATTAAAACCCGAAGATAATATAAATTAATCTCATCGTCATCCTCTGGTTCAGTAATGCGCACTTTGGCGGAGACGTAATCATTCTCGGACATAATGGCAAAATCAAGCTGGTACACATAGCCAAAGCAAGTCTTGCCGTTGATCTCTACCTGAATCCTCAGGCCTTTTAAAAGTTGCTCTATTACGAACTGAGCAACGCTTTGCCCGGGTACTAAAACCGCATTCTCAAGTTTCTTTTCAGCCATTTTTTACCTCCTTTTTTTGTATTATTTGCCGCAAAATTACGACCTTACTTGATATCATATT
>CAYRJF010000011.1:2643-11242 GCA_964424365.1 uncultured Gammaproteobacteria bacterium
GAAGGTTCCTCAAAAATCCTTTTTTGTCCAAATTGCTTTTCCATTCTTTTAAAAGTTTTCTCGGTCTCGGCAAAATCGGCTTCCGCTTTTTTAAAGTCTTCCCGGTGCAAGGCAAAAATAATCTTTTTGGAATTATTTAAGATAATGCCCGAAAAACCGATAATCCTTTTTCTCTCGGTTTCCCTGTTTTTATAGTCCTTTTTTAGGCCTTGAAAAAATCTTTTCTCAATGTAGCTTTTACTCATGGTTACAAATTACAAATCCGTTACAAATTTACCCTGTTAAATGATTAGCTAAAAGCTAATCAAAGCGAAGCTTTATTTAACAGGGTTTACGAATTAAAAACGGAATTCTTTTAATTATAATTATTAATAATTTTTCCGCGTAAGTCCGCGTGTGTTCAGCAAAAGTCAGCGAAATGATAAAATTAATTTTATCATTTAATGACTCGGAAAACCTCCTCAATGGTAGTTAATCCGTCCAAAGCTTTTAAGATGCCGTCTTGAAGCATTAAAACAGTGCCCTGGTTTATGGCTTCTTGTTCAATATCATAAGTAGTGGCATCACCTTTCTGTATAACCTTTTGCATAGAAGGACTAATATCCACCACCTCATAAATACCCACTCTACCTTTGTAGCCCAAATTATTACATTGCTCGCAACCCTTGCCTTTATAAAACTTTAACTCTTTAGGAATTGTAACTTTAGAGTTGGAGCTGAGTCCTTCCAACTTTGATTTTACTTGTTGCAAGGTTTCTGAAGAAACCTTATCTTCCACCTTGCAGTCAGGGCAAATCCTTCGGACTAACCTCTGGCCAATACTGCACTCCAGAGAGCTGGCAAGCATCTGTCTTTCTACGCCCAGCCCGGCAAACCGATAAGCGGCACTAGCAGCACTATTAGCATGAACCGTAGATAAAACCAAGTGTCCGGTTTGACTGGCTTCAATCGCAATTTTAGCGGTCTCTTGATCCCGAATTTCTCCGATCATCATAATGTTGGGGTTTTGGCGAAGTAAAGACCGCATGGCCTTGGCAAAGGTGTAGCCCTGTTCTTCGTTTACCTGAGTTTGCATTACTCCTTCTAAGTGATACTCAATCGGATCTTCCACGGTAATAATCTTTCTGTCCGGTTTATTAAGCTTATTTAAAATTGCGTAAAGGGTGGTGGTTTTACCGGAGCCGGTGGGACCGGTGTTGATAATAATTCCCCGGGTTTTTTGTATTGATTTATTAACTACCTCCAAGGTATAAGGCTTCATTCCTAATTTCTTCATGTCTAGGGAAGAGGCCTGATTAGCTAGAAGCCTTATAACTACCGTCTCTCCGTGCCCCCCGGAAATAATCGAAACTCGGCAATCCATTTTTTCCTCCTTAAGAAATATACTAAACCGACCGTCCCAACTCGCTTTTTTAACATTAGTGGGAAAACCGGCTAAAATTTTAATCCGAGAGAGGAAAGAGAGATAATGCTCTTTGGATAATTTAAGAAAATCATGTAAAATCCCGTCAATTCGCAGTCTGATTTTAACTTTTTCCGCAGTTGGCTCAATATGAATATCTCCGGCATTGCTCTTAATCGCGGTGGCTAAAATTATATTAATCATTTCTTTGTTAGGTATACCGGAAACTCTGTCTTGATCCACGTCATTTATGTTCATAGCCATCTCCCAGCCCTGGCTTAACTCTTTCTCGGTCAATTTAATGCCTCTGCCAAAAGTTTTGGAAATAACAATATCATAAAGAGTATCGATATAATCGGTTTTACCTATCACACGGAAAACTTCATCAACACTGGTAGTCCCATCTAATACTTTTAAAATTCCATCCTGAAGCATAGTAACCATTCCATTTTCTATAGCTTGTTGTAAAATCTTAAAAGCCGGAGCGTTGTCAGAGGCCAACTGCTTGATATTGTCAGCCATAGTAAAAATCTCGTAAATACCTATTCTACCCTTGTAACCGATTCCGTTACAATGTTGACAGCCCTCACCGACATTATAAACAGTAGGAATCTCATTGGGCACTTCTACGTCAGCTTTAGGGGAAATTACTGCCAAAATTTTTTCCACCTTTTCCTTCTCTTCTCCTTCAAGGTCTTGTTTAATTCTACACTTGGGGCAAAGTTTCCGCACTAATCTTTGTCCGATAATGGCGTTAATCGAGGGGGTAAGAAAATACGGCTTAACGCCCATATCAATTAAACGAGGTACAACTCCGGAAGCGTCGTTAGTGTGCAGGGTGGAAAGCACTAAATGTCCGGTTAAACTGGCTTGAATGGCAATATCCGCAGTCTCCAAATCCCTTATTTCTCCCACCATCACAATATCCGGATCCTGCCTAAGTATTGATCTAAGACCCTTAGCAAAAGTATAGTCTTTAGCTCCGTCAACTTGGCTCTGGTTTATACCTTCTAAATGATATTCAATTGGATTTTCTAGGGTTACAATTTTTATTTCTTCATTATTCAACTTCTTCAAAATAGCGTAAAGTGTAGTAGTCTTACCGGAGCCAGTGGGTCCGGTAGTCAAAAGTAGACCGTTGGGCTTTTTCATTTCTCGTTTTAAAATTTCATAGGCCTGAGGCATTAAACCCAGGTCTTCAAAGGGCATACTTATGGAGCTAGAGCGTAAAATTCTCATTACCACACTTTCTCCATAGTTGGTGGGCAAAAAAGAAGACCTGACCTCTATCTCCTCACTGTCTAAAAAAATGGTATAACGACCATCTTGCGGTTTGTCAGTGATATTTATTTTTACGCCGGCCAAAAGCTTCATCCGGGAAATAATTTTCTTCCATTTATCCTTCTCTATAACCGCGGCATCCTGCAAAACTCCGTCAATCCGAATCCTTATCTTAATCCCGTCTTCTTCCGCCTCCACATGAATATCACTGGCGTTAGTTTTTAGAGCGGTGGCAATCAAAAGAGTTACCACTTCACTAATATTAACATCGTTAATTTTTTTATTTAAACTCTTGTAATCCGTAATATCGTCTCGAAACCTTTTTAAATCCTCTTCTTTTATTTCCACTCCTCCGGTAACATGCTTAACTTTGGGAAGACTGGCATAAACTTTTAAGGCATATTTTAAGCTTTGCTCGGAAATCAAATAAACGCCCGCCCGGGTGTAGGTTTCTTTTTCTATTTCTTGTTTAATTTTTTGCACCCCTTCTTTTTGAGGGTCGGTGGCTCCGATTCGAGTCTTTTTCCCGTCATAATAAAAACAGACCGTTTTTTCTTTACGGGCTCTTTCTTCTTCAACCAAAGACAAAGCTTCCGGGCTTAGAGGAAAGCCGAAAAGATTGATATAGGGGTAGCCTAGAGATTGAGCGCGCGCTTGAGTCTGTCTTTCAATTTCCTTTTGTTTAATTTCTTCTTGTTTCTTTTGGAATTTACCCTGGGCGCTCTCCTCTTCCACTTCCTCGCCCCGGGAAGCCTTAATTAAATTTTCCAATGATTGAAATCCATTGTAATTATCATCATTATCCGCCATAAAACAAGTTAGCTTTCAGCTGTTAACTTTCAGCTGTTAGCTTTTTTAATTCCAATTTTTCTCTTATTTTTTATTTTTTGGCTTTGAAATTGTCAGCGAGACGTAAAATTTTACTTACCCCTCCTTGGGAAGAATTTAATTTTACAAATAAATTAGTCCAAGCAGTGATTCGAAAAGCGCTTAGAGCCGCCCCGGTTACCGCAATAAATACAGCTAAAACTATAATTCCGAAAATAAACACCCAAAAACTAAACATGGGCCAAGAAAGAGCTACGGCTATATTTAAAACCAAGAGTATGGGCAAGGTAACGATTACAGAGCCGATTAAAATCGCCAAGCTAAACAAAAAGGAAATAAAGAAAAGAATAAAAGCCATCTCAATACTGACCAACCAGTTGCGTCTGAATAATTGGAAAGCATTTTTAACTGAGTCCTTAAAACTTTTTTTCTTAATTACTGTAAAACAAATAGCGTATTTGGCAATAAAAGCCAAAACCAGCGCCACGGGAATAAAAATAACAAACAAAAACATATTGATAATCCCCGCTCCCCCGCTTAATCCGGATTGATAGGTAATAAAAAAGATTAAAAAGCTCAGGCAAAGAAAAATAAGATAAAGCAAGGCTTTAATTATTAAATTAATCCCCAAAACTCTCCAAAAACTCCTAATGCCGGTTTCCACCCCTTCCTGTATCCCCAGCTTACTTTTGGTTTTACTCCCGGATTGAAAAATTTGGGAAGTGTTGTTTACTAGGCCGGCCTGGGAAATTATAGAAAGCCAAATCAAAAAACCCAGTAAAACTATCACGATCAAAAAAATGGTTAACATGATAACCATGGAAATGGGCTCGGTTTTAAAAAGATTCCCCAAATTGGAAAGAGCTTGGCTACTGAAAATGCCGGTTTCTTTCATGGTTTGCAACCGAGATAAAAAATTTTGGGCAAATGAGGCGTTGGTTTTATTAAATAAAAGCTCCAACTCCAGAAAACTTCCCATAAAAGCGGCAAAAAAACCGAAAAACCATAAATATTTATTCCGCCAAATAGTGGCCAGGCTTTGTTTTAAAATGTTTCGATATAGAGGCATAAAAATTATTTTTCTATTAAACCAATTTGCTTTAATAGAAAACTTGCTAAATTTTTTTTAACTTAAATTTATTATAACATATTTTTTAAAAAATAAAAAACAGGTAAAACCTGTTTTTTGCAGAGATAGTATAAAGCTCAATGTGTTTGCAGATAACAAAATCTTTTCCGGAAAATAAATAATAATAAATCTAAAGTTTTGGCAAAAATAAAATCCCGGGATTAACCCGGGATTTTATTTATAAAAATAGTTTATATTTTTAAGTCGTCCACCGAAGAAGTGTCTACCTCTTCAGATTTTCCGCCGGAGTGAGAACCTCCTTGACCGCCCTCACCTTGATTGGGGTCATAGATTTTCAGGTTAACTCTGGCGTTGTTTTTAGCCCCTACGATTTTTAATAGGGTTCTAATAGCTTGGGCAGTTTGACCCTTGCGGCCAATTACATTACCCATGTCTTCTGGGTCAACCTTTAAGGTTAAAAGGACACCCATTTCGTCCACTGCTCTCTCCACGGAAACACCTTCCGGCTTGGTCACAATGGACTTAACAATAGTTTCCAGAAACTCTTTGTCATTTGCTGCGTCTGCCATAAAAACTTTGGTTTCTTTCAAATTTGAGTAAAAATCAGATTTGAAAGATTTGTTTAAATTATTATGTCAATCCGTGTCTCGAACAACACGGTTTGATATCTATTTTTCTTTGTTTTCAATCTCTTTTTCTTGGGGTTTTTCTTCACCGGACTCCTTTTCTTCCTCCTTATTCTGAGACTCCGCCACTTCTTCGGATTTATCTTCCGATTCGGTTTCAGTTTTTTCTTCCTCTGGTTTCTCTTCCGATTTTTTGGTTTCTTCTTGAGGTTTAGCTTCTTCTTCCTTCTTTTTTCCGGCTTTGCTGGCTTTTACTTTTTCTCCCTCGACAATCTTATTGTCAATTAATAAATTATGTACTCGGGGCGAACTCTGCGCTCCTTTTTCTATCCAATATTTTACCCTGTCCTCTTTGATTTGTAAATCCTTGGTATAAGGGTTGTAATGGCCTAAAATTTCTAAGGCCTTGGATTTGGGAGTTTTGGATTTTTCGGAAATAACTACCCGATACATGGGTTTGTTTCTTTTTCCGGCTCGCGATAATCTAATGGTCAACATTTTTCTAACAAATTAAGCAACATTTATTCTCTTTCTTTTAAAAAGTTTAAATGCCACCCAAAAACTGATTAATTGTTAATTGGGGGTATTATAACTTAATTTTCTGAATAAGTCAAGGGAAAAAAGGTTTAAAATTTCAATCTTTTTTTAGTTTTATTCAATTCCTCTTTTTTCGCAAAAATATTTATTTTTTATTTTTTTTGTGGTATAATTAAATTATAATATCTAAACCTTAAAGGATTTTGAAAAAAAATCAAGTATTTTTTATGACTAAAAAAATTATAATAACTTTAACGACTGTTTTAGTTCTGGGGGGAGGAGTGGCTTTCTTTCTTTTTTCTTCCGCGGAAGAAGAGGCTAATTATGAAACTATAAAAGCGGAAAACACCGACTTAATTCAGACTGTCCAGGAAACCGGAAAGGTTAAAGCCAATCAAGAAATCCAGCTTAGTTTCGGGCAAGGAGGCAAATTAAACAAACTCTGGGTGGAGATGGGGGATAAAGTTACAGCCACTCAAACTCTGGCGGAACTGGATTATAAAAGCTTGGAAATACAAAAACAAGAGGCCGAAGCCGGACTTAAGGCCGCTCAGGCTAAATTAAGAAAACTAAAAGAGGGGGAGACAAAAGAAAATATAGAAATCCTGGAAACACAAGAGAAACAATCCCGAGAAGAGCATTTGGCGGCTCTGGCTAATTTAAAGGAAACTAAAAAATCGGTTCAAAATAACATAGATCAGGCGAAAGAAAATCTGGAAAACCTTTTGGATGACAGCCCGGAGACCTTAACCGGTTATGAACAATCAGTTCAAACCGCGCGGGACAATTTGGAAACCACCAAAAAAAACTACAACCAAACTATAAACAAAAATGAGGAATTGGCTCTCTCCGCCATTAAACATTCTTTTTCAGTAAGTAATACGGCTCTAGATGAAATTGACTCTATAATTAATGATAAAGATTTAGAAATCTTAGGTGTGTTGGGAGCCAAAAACCATTCTTATCTAGCCCAAACCAAAAACAAATACTCAAAAAGTTTGAATCTGTTAGAAGAGGCCCAATCAAACTATTCTGAAGCAAAAAGTGAACCCGGGGAATCAAACTTGATTATGGCCCTGGAAAGCGCTTTGGCCTCCTTAAATAAAACCATGGAGGCCTTGGATTATTGCTATAAAACCTTAGAAAACTCTGTTACTCATCCCCAATTTACCGCCTCTACCTTGGATACTTACAAAACCACCATAGATACGCAAATCACTTCAATTAACACTAATATCAACTCTCTGCAAAACACCAAGCACTCCCTGGAAGGGGCATATATCTCCTATGATTTAAATATTACGAGCGCCCAAAACAGTTTAAAACAAGCCGAAACCAGTCTGGAAGACGCTACCCGGGACGCCCGAAACGCCCTGGAAAGCGCTCAAATAGAGGGAGAAAAACAGATTACCGCCTCCCAAAACCAAGTAAAATCAGCCGATCAAGCCCAAGAAGTAGCTAAAAGCAAACTTAAACAAATCAAGGCCTCTACCAGGCAAGAAGATCTTGAGTTGGCTCAAGCAGAAGTAGAAAAAGCCAAAGCAAGTATTGATCTGCTTCAAGACAAAATTGATAATAGCGTAATCCAATCTCCGATTAACGGAAAAGTAACCCAAATTCATTTTAAAAAAGGGGAACAAGTTCCTCCCAATACTCCGGTTGTTGAAGTTTTAAATGAAAAAAAATACAAATTGGAAGTAAATATTTCCGAAGTAGATATTGCTAAAGTTCATTTAAACGATGAAGTGTCTATTACTTTAGACGCTTTTGGGGAAGAAGAAAAATTCCGGGGAGAAGTAGATTCAATCGATCCGGCTGAAACCGTAATCCAAGATGTGGTTTATTATGAAGTAACTATCTATTTCACGGAAAATACCGCTAAATTAAAAAAAGTTAAACCGGGCATGACCGCCAATATCACCATCCATACCAATAGAAAAAATAACGTCTTGGCTATACCTAATCGAGCCATAATCAAGAAAACTGCTGAAGAAAAAATTGTGCGAATTTTAAAAAACGGGGAAATAAAAGAACAAAAAATAGAAACCGGCCTGCGCGGAGATGAAGGCATAACCGAGATAACCGGCGGACTGCAAGAAGGGGATGTGGTGGTAACCTACATAGAGTAATATCATCCGAATAATCCAAATGAATATCCGAATGCTCCCAATTATCATTTATTATGGCAAATTTAATTGAGGTTAAAAATTTAAAAAAGGAATATTGTAGTGAAGAAGTTTTAACTAAAGTCCTTAAGGGGCTTAGTTTTAATATTGATAAAGGAGAGTTTAGCGCGATTATGGGACCCTCGGGTTCGGGTAAATCAACCTTAATGCATATACTGGGTCTTTTAGAAGGGCCCTCTTCCGGAACTTACAAATTCGAAGGTAGGGATGTTAGCAACTTAAATGATTCTGAGTCAGCTTATCTGCGCAACCAAAAAATCGGTTTTGTTTTTCAAAATTTCAATCTCTTGCCCAGGATGTCGGTCCTGGATAATGTCAAACTTCCTCTTACCTACTCTGAGGACAAAAAAGATATAAACTCTCGGGCGAAAAAAGTCTTGGAAAGCGTGGGTCTCGGGGAAAGAATTAATTATTTTCCCAACCAAATTTCCGGAGGCCAAAAACAAAGAGTGGCAATTGCCCGGGCTTTAGTTAATCAGCCCTCAGTAATTTTTGCCGACGAACCCACCGGAAACCTGGATTCTCAATCCAGTACTCAAATTATGGACATTTTAGCTCGCCTTAATAAAGAAGGTAACACCATAATCCTCGTTACCCATGACCCCAGAACCGCCAAATATACTAAGAGGGTAATAAATTTGAAAGACGG
>CAYRJF010000011.1:11342-12560 GCA_964424365.1 uncultured Gammaproteobacteria bacterium
ACAATACTTATCTTCCGCTTTTAATTCTATCCGGAATAACAAAACCCGGAGTTTTTTGACTATGCTCGGGATTATTATCGGAGTAGCGGCGGTGATTATTATTATGGCTATCGGGGCCGGGGCCCAAAGTTTAATTTTGTCTGAAATTGAAACCCTGGGAACTAACAAAATAGCCGTTTTTCCGGGAAAAGCGGAAAACGGAGCTCCCACCTCGGCTATGGGAATTGTAATCACTACCCTAACCTACGAAGATGCTTTAGCAATTAAAGAAGAGGTGAATGAAGTTACAGAAATTGTCGCTTATAGTAATGAAAATGCTAATGTCTATTGGGGCTCTACCAGTTATTCCACATCAATTAAAGGTTGTACTACCGGTTATTTAGAGGTTGATGATGGAAAAATCGCCCGAGGCCATTTTTTTTCCCAAAGACAAGAAAAAGACATTTCTCGAGTTGCGGTGCTGGGGCACACCGTTAAAAAAGAGCTCTTTGGCAACTCTCAAGCAATCGGAGAAATAGTTAAAATTCAAAATCACCCCTTTAGAATAATCGGTGTAATGGAAGAACAAGGAACCGTGGCTTTTCAAAATTATGACGACCAAATCCTCGTGCCCATAAAAACCATGCAAAAAATTATTAAAGGGGTTGACTATGTGGATATGATCCGGGCGGAAATCAAGGAAGAAAAAATGGAAATTGCCCGGGAAAAAATTGAACTCCTACTCAGGGATAAGCACGATATTGAAGATCCCTCCGGAGAAACTGATGATTTTACAGTCCGAAGCTCCCAGGAAGCCTTGGATATTATAACCACTGTAACCGATGCCTTAAAATATTTTTTAACCGCCATGGCCGCCTTGTCCCTGCTTGTGGGCGGAATCGGGATAATGAATATAATGCTTGTTAATGTAACCGAGAGAACCAAGGAAATCGGTCTGAGAAAGGCCGTGGGAGCGAATAATAAAAATATTCTGGGCCAATTCTTAATTGAGACTATAATTATTACTTTGGTGGGAGGAATAATCGGCATGATTTTGGGAGGATCGATCTCTTTTCTCGCTTCTGTAATTATTCAGAGCCTGGGTTATGCCTGGGAATTTTCCTTGTCAATTATATCTATTGCCTTGGGCTTGGGAGTAGCTACGGGAATCGGTTTAATTTTTGGAATTTACCCGGCCAAAAAAGCCTCGGATTTGACACCCTTGGAAGCACTAAGGTA
>CAYRJF010000011.1:12660-14175 GCA_964424365.1 uncultured Gammaproteobacteria bacterium
ATATGGATTTTGCTTCCTTAATTAAAACTTCTCTGCTTTCCTTGAAAGCCAATAAACTCAGAACCGGACTAACCGTCTTGGGGATTGTGATTGGGATTGCCGCGATTATGATCGTTTTTTCCGCCGGAGCGGCGATTGAAAAATTAATTTTAGCGGAAGTGGAGTCTTTCGGAACCGATGTGATTGAAACTGAAATTAAACTTCCCACAAATAAAACCGGCATGGCCGGGGAGCAGCAATCAGCCTCCGGTTTAGTTTCCGGAGTTCAGGTAACCACCCTAAGCCTGGAGGATATGGAGGATATAAACAAACTCCCCAATATCACAGGGGGTTATTCCGCGGTAATGAATCAAAAACAAGTTAGTTATCTTCAAGAAAGAAAAAAGTCTTTTCTTCTCGGAACCAATGAAAGCTACATAGACATAGATAAAAGCGAGATTGCGACAGGACGCTTTTTTACTGAAGAAGAAAACAGCTCCTTAAAAGAAGTAGCTGTAATCGGAAGCAAAATCAAGAAAGACTTGTTTGGCCAATCCCGGGCCTTGGGAGAAAAAATTAAAATCGGAAACTCTAAATTCAAAATTATCGGAGTAATGGAAGAAAGAGGTTCCGTGCTTACCCTTAATTTTGACGAGTATATTTATATTCCTATTAGAGTCCTGCAAAAAAAAATAATGGGTGTTGATTATGTTACCTACATGGTCCATCAGGTAAAAAATATGGATGAAGCGGATAAAACCGCGGAAAGAGCCCGGGCAATCCTAAGGGATAACCACAATATCAACCCTCCTTACAACCCGAAAACCGGAAAACTGGAAACCAACCGAGATGATTTTCGAGTGGTAACTATGGAAGAAATGATGGAAATGCTAAACATAATCACAGATGCTATAACCATACTTCTTTTGGCCATAGTGGGCATATCTTTGCTTGTGGGTGGTGTAGGTATTACCAATATTATGTACGTGGTTGTTAATGAAAGAACCTCGGAAATCGGTTTGCGCAAATCAGTGGGCGCTAGAAAAAAAGACGTTTTAATCCAATTTTTAATAGAATCAATCTTAATCACTCTTTTGGGTGGAATTTTGGGAATACTTATCGGGATTGGAGCCTCTTATTTAATTTCTCAAGGAGCCGGTTACTACGGTTTAGCTTGGGAATTTACTATACCGATAAAATCTTATCTTACCGCCCTGGGCTTTTCTCTGGTGTTTGGAGTTCTTTTTGGTCTTTATCCGGCTCGAAAAGCGGCCACTCTCGACCCGATTACCGCCTTGAGGTTGGAGTAAAACATTTGGGGGCTTTAAATTTTTATGCTAAACTATTAAAAAATACTTTTATGATTTCTCAAAAAGAAATTCAAAAAATTTCCAAACTTAACGGCAAGGTTAGAGGGAGTGTTTTTAAGACTGACTATAAATATATTGAGAAGCACAGGGGCGAGGCCGGAACCAAAAAACTCCAAAAAGAAATTAAAAAACTGGAGCCGGAACTTGATTATGAAAAAATTTCCAA
>CAYRJF010000012.1:0-11259 GCA_964424365.1 uncultured Gammaproteobacteria bacterium
TTTTTTTGATAAGATAAGCTAAAGTATTAATTATTTCTATGTTAGAAGCATTAATTTTGGGCTCTATTCAAGGGATTGCCGAATGGTTACCGGTTAGCTCTGAGGGGCTGATATTTCTGGTTAAGGCCAATTTTTTTCCGGGGTCCGGTTTTAGCGAAACATTGAGACAAGCCCTGTTTTTCCATTTCGGGACTTTTTTGGCCGCTTTGGTTTATTTTCGGAAGGAAGTTTGGAGTTTGTTGAAAACCTTGTTTAATTATAAAAAATCTTCTTTAGAATCTAGAAAAATTTTTAATTTTTTGCTTCTTACCACTTTGATTAGCGGGGTATTGGGGTTTGCGGTTTATAAATTAACCGGAAGCTTAGAGAGCAATAATCTTCCTGCTCAATATGTTACTTTGTTTGTGGGGTTTTTACTTTTAATTACGGCCTTTTTGCAATATCAATCACAAAAAATCAATCAAAATAAGTTAAAAGGTTATTCTGATATTAAAAAGAATGACGGAGTTATTTTAGGACTTGCCCAAGCGGCGGCGGTATTTCCCGGATTATCCCGTTCCGGTTTAACGGTTTCAGCTCTTTTGCTTTTGAAACATAAAGAGACAAATGCTTTAAAATTGAGTTTTTTAATGAGCCTGCCTATAGTTTTTTTAGGAAATATACTACTTAATTTAAACCAGGCGGTTTTTAGCTGGGCAAATTTAGCCGGCCTTTTAGCCGCTTTTTTCTTAGGGATTTTGACTATAAAATTTTTATTAAAATTGGCTGAGCGAATAAACTTTGCCGTTTTTGTTTTGATTTTTGCTTTATTAACCATAGGGGCGGCGTTTATATAATTTCATTGTTTTATTGTTAAATTGCTACATTGCTAAATTGTTGTCCTTTTCTTTAGACCATAGAGCCAAACAATCAAGCAACAGAGCAATGTAACAATTTAACAATGTAACAATTTAGCAATGCAATTCGTCCACCTCCACAATCACACCCACTATTCCTTGCTTGATGGACTCACCAAAATTGATGAGCTGGTTGAGGCCGCCAAAGAAGACGGAGCTTCGGCGGTCGCAATTACCGACCACGGCGTAATGTACGGGGTCATTGAGTTTTACCAAAAATGTTTAAAGGAGAAAATCAAGCCCATTATAGGCGTAGAAACCTATTTAGCTCCCACCTCACGCCACCACAAAAGCTCCAAAGAAGATAAGTTTAATTATCATTTGCTTTTGTTGGCCAAAAACAATCAAGGATATAAAAACTTAATCAAACTTGTTACAATCTCGCACCTGGAAGGATTTTATTATAAACCTCGGATAGATTGGGAGGTTTTGGAAAAATATCACGAAGGGCTTATTGCCTCTACCGCTTGTTTGGGAGGAGAGATTCCCCAGTTGATTATCGCCGGCAAAGAAAAAAAAGCTAAGCAGAGAATACGGGAATATAATCATCTTTTAGGGCAAGACAATTTTTACTTGGAAATTATGCCTCACCCCGGTCTAGAACACCAAGAGGAGGTTAACGCCAAGTTAATTGAATATTCCCGGGAATTAGGCGTTCCCTTACTTGCCACAGCAGATCTTCATTATTTAAGAAAAGAAGATGCCGAGGTTCAGGATATTTTGCTTTGTCTGCAGAATAAGAAGAAAAAAGAAGATAGCGACCGAATGTGTATGCTGGAGGATGATTTTTCTATGAAAAGCTCCGGAGAGATGAAGGAGTATTTTCGCGAGGTTCCGGAGGCAATAGAAAACACTGTAAAAATAGCGGAAAGATGCAATGTGGAAATTGAACTGGGGAAAATCCAGCTCCCTTATTTTCAGGTTCCGAAAAATTATAATGACAATACTTACTTGCGGGAATTGTGTTTAAACGGAGCAAAAGAAAAATACGGTTTGAATTATGAAGATTTGTCTGAAGAGGCCGGGGAAAGGCTGGATTTCGAGTTGTCGGTGATTAAAAAGATGGGTTGGCCGTCTTATTTTTTGATTGTGGCCGATTTTGTCACTTGGGCGAAAAAACAAGGGATCGTGGTGGGTCCGGGCAGAGGAAGCGCGGCCGGTTCTTTTGTTTCTTATCTTTTAGGAATTACTAACCTAGATCCTTTAAAATACGATCTTTTGTTTGAAAGATTTTTAAACCCGGAAAGAGTCTCTATGCCGGATATTGATTTAGACTTTGCCGATACTCGACGGGATGAGGTGATTAGATATGTGGAAGAAAAATATGGTAAAGATAATGTCTCTCAAATTATAACTTTCGGCACTATGGCCGCTCGAGCCGCTTTTCGGGACGTGGGTAGAGTTTTGGGTTATTCCTATGATTATTGCGATAAAATCGCCAAGATGATTCCCATGTTTTCCAAAATAAAAGACGCCTTGGAGAATGTGGAGGAGTTAAGAGAGATTTATCAACAGGATGAGTATGCCCGCAAGGCCTTGGATTATTCCCGAAAGATCGAGGGGGTAGCCAGGCACGCCTCTACCCACGCCTGCGGAGTTTTAATCACCAAAGAGCCCTTGATAAATTATACCCCCCTGCAATACGCCTCTTCTTCGGACAGAAGTATTGTTTCTCAGTACTCCTTACACCCGGTGGAAGATTTGGGACTCTTAAAAATGGATTTTTTAGGACTGAAAAACTTAACCATCATCGAGCTGGCCATTAATGTTATTAAGAATACTCGGGGAGAAGAAATAATTATTGATCAAATTCCCTTGGAAGATGACAGCGCTTATAAGCTTTTTCAAGAAGGAGGGACCACCGGAGTGTTTCAATTTGAGTCTTCCGGAATGAAAAGATATTTGCGAGAGTTAAAGCCCAGTCAATTTGAAGATATTATCGCTATGGTGGCCCTGTATCGGCCCGGTCCCATGGAGTGGATACCCGATTATATTAAGGGCAAACACGGCAAGAAACAAATTTCTTACCTGCATCCGGACTTGAAGCCGATTTTGGATAAAACTTACGGTGTAGCGATTTATCAAGAGCAAGTTATGCAAATTGCTCGAACTTTAGCTGGTTTTTCTATGGGTGAGGCGGATATTTTAAGAAAAGCCATGGGAAAGAAAATTCCGGAACTCTTAGCCAAACAAAAAGAAAATTTTATCACCGGTTGCGTTAAAAACGGTATAAACAAAGATTTGGCCGAGAAGATTTTTTCTTTTATTGAACCATTCGCCGGATACGGCTTTAATAGATGTTTAACCGCGGACACTGAAGTTTACCGGGCCCAAGACGGCAGAAAATATCAATTAGGAGAACTTTATCAATTAAACCAAAATGGCAAAAAATTACCCCGAATTTATTCTCTGGACAAAGACGGCAAACTTAGACAAGGCAAAATAACAGCTGTTTATAATAACGGGAGCAAAGATATTTATAAACTTAAAACCAGATTAGGCAAAACCATCAAAGCCACTAGCAATCATCCTTTTAAAACTTTAGGAGGATGGAAGAATTTGGAAAATTTAAAAGAGGGAGATAGGATAGGTGTGGCCAGGAAAGCCCCTCTAAACGAAAAGGAATATCCGGTTGAGGACTATAAGATTACAGTTTTAGGATATTTAATTGCGGAAGGAAATTTATCTCATCCCCACAGCTTTTATTTTTATAGCGCCGGTAAGGACGAACTAGAGGATTATAAAATAAATTTGGAAAAATTTGCCAACACTAAAGCCACCACAAACAATAGTAAAGCAGCTACTTCGGTTTACGCGGGCAGAATTAATTTAAAAGAAAAAAGCGAAGCGGTGGAATGGATAAAAAAATTAGACCTCTTCGGTCTCAAAGCCACCACCAAAAAACTACCCGAGTTTGTTTTTCAATTGAATAAAAAACAAACCGCCTTGCTCTTATCTAAAATTTTCCAGGGCGACGGTTGCATAAATTTAAAAAGAAAATACCCGCAAATATTCTATTCTACCTCCTCTTTAATTTTAGCCCAGCAATTACAACATTTATTTTTAAAATTAGAGATAGTTACTACTATTCATAAAAAGAATTTTAAATATCAAGGAGGGTATAAAAAAGGCTATACTTTAACTTTGAATAGACATAATAATATTAAAAATTTTTATAACAATTGCGGAGCCTATTTAGTGGGAGAGAAAAAGAAAACTTTAAAGGATATTTTTAATAAGCACGCTGTTTTGAACGGCAGTATTAAAAATTGGTCCGCCAGGGGAAGTAAAGATATTTTACCCGGAGAAATTAGAGAAAAAATCAGGGAAAAAATAGAAAAGGCCGGCTTTAGTTTAAAAGAATTTGCTTCAAAATATGAAGTGGCGGAAAGGCTTTTATATCGAGATAAAAGGAAATCAGGCTATCTTAGAGAAACAATTACCTATTTAGCAGAAAAATTAAAAGACAAAGAATTAAGGGACATCGCTCAGTCTGATATTTATTGGGATGAAATAATTTCTATCAAAAAATTGGGCAAAGAAAAAACCTTTGATTTAACCATAGAGGATAAGCATAATTTTGTAGCTAATGATTTTATTGTGCACAATTCTCATGCCGCTTGTTACGCCTTGATTGGTTATCAAACCGCTTACCTTAAGGCTCATTGGCCGGCGGAATTTATGGCCGCTCTTTTAACCTGTGATCAGCAAAATATTGACCGGGTGGCGATTGAAATTGAAGAATGCCGGAATATGGGCATAGAAGTTCTGCCTCCGGACATTAACGAGTCTATAGATTCCTTCACAGTCACACAATCTTCTGCTCAGGGTCAACCCGGTATTATTCGTTTCGGACTTAATGCGATTAAAAATGTGGGGGAACATATCGTAGAGGTAATTATCCAAGAAAGAAAGGACAGGGGACATTTTAAAGATATTTTTGAATTTTTGGAGCGTATTACAGATAAAGATTTGAACAAAAAATCTCTGGAAAGTTTAATTAAGAGTGGTTGTTTTGATGAACTCGAAGACAGGGGAAGACTTTTAAATAATCTGGAAGCTTTGTTAAATTTTAATAAACAAGTAAGTAAAATTCGGGACAGTAAACAATCCAGTTTGTTCGGCGAGAGTTTGGGCGAGGGTTATGCTACCCGGCCCGGCTTGAGCGAAACCTCTCCCCTGGAACAACAAGAAAAATTAAACTGGGAAAAGGAACTTTTGGGCCTTTATATTACCGCCCACCCTTTTAATGATTTTAAAAAACACATTCGGGACGCGACCGTTCCTTTAAGAGATTTGAGCGGGTATTTAGGGGAAGAAGAAGTTACGGTCGCGGGGATTGTTACCTCAATTAAAAAAATTATTACCCGAAATTCCAAGTCCATGCTTTTCACTAAAATTGAGGATGAATCGGAAAAAACCGAAATTTTAGTATTCCCCAATTTATTAAAAGAAACCGAAGAGGTTTGGGAGGAGGGAAAAGCGGTGATTTGCAAAGGAAAAATTTCCGACAAAGATAGCGAAATAAAGATTTTGGCTGATGTGGCCCATTCCCTGGATTTAGAAGATATCCCGGGTTCTCTTAATCGGTTTAAAATTAAGGTTCAGGAAGCGCCGAAGCGGAATAATTTTCGAGGCAACGGAAACGGATATAATGGAGCTAAACCCGCAGATAGGCCACATAATTTTACACCCCCTAAAACCCCGGAGCCTTTAAAATTAATTTTTCAAAAAGAGCCGGAAGAAAGCGCCTTGGCTAAGATAAAAGAGATTTTATTAAATCAGCCGGGAGAAAGTAAAGTTTATTTTAAAATCAATTATAACGGAGAGGCTAAATATATTGAGAGCGGTTTTCGAGTAAAAAACACCCAGGATTTAATCGAAAAAATTAGAAATGAATTTTCGGATTTAATCGAAATCGCTTAAATTATTATTTTAGACAAGTTAGAAAAAATTTGTTATAATCAGATTATAGAAACTAAACCTTTAATTATTATTTTATGGCCTCTAATAAAAAAACCAAAAAAATTTCCACTGCCCCAAAAACCGGTAAAAAGAAAAAAACCACCGGGGAAAAAACTCCTCCCTCAAGCCGTAAATCCAAAATAAACGTAAGGGTTTTGAGTGAGCCGGAGAACCTGGAAACAGCAAAAAAACAAACTAAAGAAAAAAGAGAATCACAGGGAAGTGATTTGAATTTGGAAAAAGAAACCAAGAAAAAAGAAGAAGTGTTACCTTATAAAAGTTCTATTTTTGAACCACAAGAGAAGAGAAAAGAAAGTTTCCGGGAAAAAGAAGATAAAAACAAACCCCGGCCTTTTCCAGTTAAGGAGAGTGGCGCGGACAGAAGGGAGCCGGCTGGTGATTCAGGAAATTCCGCTGACTCTATTAGCCCTTCCCAATCTTTTAATCTTTACCGCAAGATCGCTTTTAGTTTTATTTTTTTAACTATAATTTTACTAGCCGCGGTTTTTTATTTTTCTTTTAACAAAGTTACAATTACCCTCTATCCCAAAGAGGAGAGAATCAGCGACAGTTTAATGTTAGAGGTTTATGACGAGTCAGTTCCCGAGTCAGCCACTTCTTCAGGGGAAATTTCGGGGGTGGTAAGGCAGTGGCAGGCGGAAATAGAGAAAAGTTATCCCACGAGCGGTCAAAGAGAGGTGGGTTCGGAGATCGTCGGTACAGTAGAAGTAATTAATGACCGCAATGTCACTCAAACCTTAGTGGCTACAACCAGACTTTTAAGCCCTAATGATAAATTATTTAGGATAGAAGAAAGGCTGGATATCCCTCCGGGAGAAAGCCGGGAGGTGGAAATTTATACCGAAGAACCCGGCCCGGACATGGCCATTGGTCCTACAGAATTTACCATCCCCGGGCTTTGGGCCGGATTGCAAGACAAAGTTTACGCTCGAAATAAAGAAGCTTTTAGTTATGAAATGGAAGTCGAGAAATTTATAGAAAAAGAGGATATTGAAAAAGCCTTAACCGATATTAAATATAGTTTAAAAAAGAAAGTGGAAAAGGATTTAAATGATCAATATCAGGTAAAAGATGGTTTGATTTTTAATTTAGATGAAAACAGTCTTAAAATAGATATTGATGCCGAAGTGGGACAGGAAGTTGAAGAATTTCCGATTGAAGCAAGCGCTCGAGCGCGTTTGGTTGTGTTTGATGCTGACAAAATAAAGGATTTGGCGGAAAAAAAATTATATGTTATTTTGCCTCAAAACAAAAAGTTGGTATCTTTTAATAAAAATAATTTAAGTTATAGTTTAGATAATTTTTTAGCAGAAGAAAAAAAAGCCACAATTAAGGTTTCATTTAACGGAGTAATGGTTACCAAGGAAGACGCGGAAGTTGTTGATAGAAATAAAATTACCGGACTTAACCGAGAACAACTTAAGGCCTATTTGGACACTCTGGACCAGTTTTCCGGATACAAGATTAATTTCACCCCTTCTTTCATGAAAACCGTTCCCAGATTAGAAGATAGCAATAGAATTAAGATAAATATTCAAAGCCGAAAAATTAATTAATGGACAATTTTGACATTTAAGCTTTTCACCCTTCGGGTGATCAGCTTCTGGCTGGGAATTTTGAGCTTTGTTGGAAGAATTGCCCGCCGGCCGTTGTTTTGCAACTTGGCGGAGCGCTTCCGCCCAAGGCGGACAGGCACTCGAAGTGCTTTTACAGATATTGAGGTTAAAAGAAGAATAAATCCGGTCCAAATTTTGAGTTTTGAACTTTGAATTTTGAGCTTTTTAAAGTGTGCCCTGGGTGAGAATTGCCCGCCGGCCATTGCTTTGCAACTTGGCGGAGTGCTTCCGCCCAAGGCGGACAGGCACTTGAAGTGCTTTTACAGATATTGAGGTTAAAAGAAGAATAAATCTGGTCAAAATTTTGAGTTTTGAACTTTGAATTTTGAGTTTTCCAAAGTGTGCCCTGGGTGAGAATTGAACTCACATGGACTAGGTCCACACGATTTTGAGTCGTGCGCGTCTACCAGTTCCGCCACCAGGGCAATTTTAAAATTAAATATCAAAAATCAAAAGGCAAAATTAAAAAAAGAACTTAAAGTTCGATATTTAAATTACCGTTTTAATTTTTTTATACTTTCTAATTATTTTATATATTTTTCTGGAAAATGTCAAAAAGGAAAAACGTGAATTTAATTTAACTGTATGGGCAAGATAATTTCTATCGTAAATCAAAAAGGAGGAGTGGGAAAAACTACTACGGCAATAAACCTGGGAGCTTATTTAGCTAATTTGGGCAAACAGGTTCTTTTGGTAGATATTGACCCCCAGGCCAACGCCACCTCCGGCCTGGGCATAGAAGTTAACAACTTGGAAGCCGGTATTTATGAAGTTTTGCTTGATGCTAAACCGGTGGGCCGGGTGATTAAAAAAACCAGACAGACCGGCTATGAGGTGCTTCCGGCCAACCCCGCTTTGGCGGGGGCGGGGGTGGAGTTGGTGCAAATGGAGGAGCGAGAATGGAGATTGTCAAAAATTTTGCAAGAAATCAAAAATGACTATGATTATATCATTATTGACGGCCCGCCTTCTTTGGGGCTTTTAACTGTCAATAGTCTAGTGGCCGCAGAGGAAATTTTAATTCCTATCCAAAGCGAATATTATTCTCTGGAGGGTTTGGGGCAACTTTTGGAGACTATAGATTTGGTTCGGGAAAATTTAAAGCCAGACCTTAAAGTTAAAGGAGCGGTAGTTACAATGTATGATAAAAGAAATCGTTTGTCCGGTCTGGTTATGAATGAGCTAAGAGATCATTTTCCCCACCAAATTTTTGAAACCGTTATACCCCGTAATGTCAGATTGGCGGAATCGCCCAGTTTTGGTAAAACTATTTATTATTATGACAAAAATTCCAAAGGGGCCCAGGCTTATGAAAAATTAGCCCGGGAAATTATTCAAAGCGACAAAGAAGATTAGTTTTATTATTTAAGATTAAATTATGTCTAGTGGATTGGGCAGGGGATTAGGTTCTCTAATTCCTCAAAAACCTAAAAAAAGTGAAGCTTCCGCCGGAGAAGGGGATGGATCCGTGGCAGTCAATGTCCTGAGCTCAGAAGATAAAAACAAAGTTTTTTCAGTCTCCCCGGGCCAAATTATAGCTAACGAGTTGCAACCTCGTAAATTTTTTTCTGATACTTCCTTAAACGAGCTTATGGATTCTATTAAGACTTACGGGATAATCCAGCCCTTGGTTGTGATTAAAAAAGATACCGGTTACGAACTAATTGCGGGAGAGAGACGTTTGCGGGCGGCAAAGAAATTAGAGCTTAAGGAGGTTCCGGTAATTGTTCGCGACTTGGACGAACAAAATAAGCTGGAAGTTTCTTTGGTGGAGAACTTACAAAGAGAGGATCTGAATCCGATTGAAAAAGCCCTGGCTTATCGGAAACTAATAGATGAGTTTAATCTAACCGTGAATGAACTTGCGAAGCGTCTGGGAAAGTCCAGACCGCTTGTTTCCAACAATTTAAGAATGCTTAATTTGCCGGAAGAAATTCAAGAAGCCATTACTAAGGGCCTTGTAAACGAAGGTCATGCCAATATTTTGACCGGACTGGACACGGAAGCCAAGCAGATGAATTTATTTCGCAAAATTCTTAACGGCAATTTATCGGTCCGGGGAGCGAGTCGGGAGGTTCGGAATATGGGCGGCACTAAAAGCGCTAGAATTAAAGATAATTATGCTGACCGGGAAAAAGAGAAGAACATCCGAGAAAAGCTGGGAACTAAAGTGGAAATTAAAAGAACCGAAAAAGGCGGAAAAATAATTATAGAATTTTATTCTGACAGTGAACTGGACAATATTGTTAAAAAAATCAAATAGAACCCCTTCCGGTCAACAAATTTAGTTAATTTGGGTTGATTTTAGGGGGTTTTTTTGATAAAAAAATAATTGTATAGTTTAAGGGCAATTTTTTATTCTAAAATTCAATTATGAGAAATAAGCAAAACCGAAAATATCATATAATTACAATCGGTTGTCAGATGAATAAATCGGATAGTGAGCGCCTAGCTTCATGCCTGGAGGGTTTGGGATTTAGGGAATCCGGGAAAAGAGATCAAGCAGATTTGGTTTTTTTAAATACTTGCGGGGTCAGGCAATCGGCCGAGGACCGGGTTTATGGTTTGATTCCTAAAATCAAACGAGAAAATCCGGAAGTTAAGATTATTTTAACCGGTTGTTTGAGTAATCGCTCGGATGTAAAAGAGCGCTTAAAAGAAAAAGTTGATCTTTGGTTGCCGATTATAAATTTGCCTAAACTGAATAAATATTTGGTTCAACTATTTCAAAACGGAAAAGCGGTGGAAATTAGTAATTTTTCTTCCCCGGGCGAATATTTGGCGATTAAGCCCAAACTAAATTCTAATTTTAGCGCTTTTGTTCCGATTGGCAATGGTTGTGACAATTATTGCACTTATTGCGTGGTTCCTTATGCTCGGGGCGGGGAAGTATACAGGGAAGCGGAAAAAATTTTACAGGAAGTAAAAGATTTTGTCTCCCGGGGATACAAAGAAATAACCTTAATCGCCCAAAATGTGAATAGCTATAAATCCGGGAAGAAGGATTTTGCGGACTTACTTGCGGAAGTAAATAAAATCAAAGGAGACTTTTGGATTCGTTTTGCCACGAGCCACCCCAAGGACATGGGTGGAAAATTAATAGAAGTAATAGCTAAATCAGAAAAAGTCTGCCCCCACATTCATCTACCCGCCCAATCCGGAGATGGTGAGATTTTGCGAAATATGAACCGCAAATATACTTGTGAGCAATATTTAGATTTGATTTCCCAAATAAGAAAAAATTGCGACCACAAAAAGATGATTGGGGAGAAGGAAGATTTCCCCGCTTCACTTAGCACTGACATTATTGTCGGATTTCCCGGAGAAACTGACGAGCAATTTAAAAACACAAAAAAATTATTTCACAAAGCTGAATTTGATTTAGCTTATATTTCACAATACAGCCCTCGTTTCGGAACCGCGGCCGCCCAATGGAAGGATGATGTTCCCCAAAAAGTTAAAAAAGAAAGAGAGGAAAAATTAATAGAGATACTCAAAAAAACCGCTTTAAAAAACAACCGGGCTTATAAAAATAAG
Organism: uncultured Gammaproteobacteria bacterium; assembly: GCA_964424365.1. GTDB lineage: Bacteria > Patescibacteriota > Patescibacteriia > Patescibacteriales > JAGXOH01 > JAIOTG01. The sequence continues at coordinate 11,036 of CAYRJF010000012.1, forward strand.
CAAGCGCGGGTTTTAGTGGAAGGCAAAAATAAACAAGGTGATTATTATGGCAAGACCTGTACTTATAAAAATGTTAAAATTAAATCCTCGGCAGAGAAGTTGAGTTTGGGAAGTTTCATAGAGGTTAAGATTACTCAAGTCCGGGATTTTGGTTTAGAAGGGGAATTAAAAAACCCTGAACCATAAAGGTTCAGGGCAGGCCCTTTTCCATAAAGGTTCAGGGC
>CAYRJF010000012.1:11359-13619 GCA_964424365.1 uncultured Gammaproteobacteria bacterium
CCATAAAGGTTCAGGGCAGGCCCTTTTCCATAAAGGTTCAGGGCGTGAGAATTTTTAAGTTTTTGTTTTTAGAAAGACCAAATTACGTTTTAGTCTTTCTCTGGGGTTGTTTTTTTCGCGTCGATAAGAGTAAAGCAGATTAGATTTGTAAGAGCAGATATTGGGAACTAAAAGCATATTTTTTGCCAAAACTCCGGCGGCAAGCAATTGATCTACTATAACTGCGGATAAATCAAGCCGATTGTTTTTAATATAATGTCCGAATATCTCCCTCCAGTCATTTCCGATTTCAAAACAATCCGGACACATACCGGGCCAAATTAGAATTTTAGTATTTCTGATTTGCAATCCTTTTTCTCCGGAGAGTTGAGAAATTACCCTATTGGCCGCTTTAAGACTGGCACCGTATAAACCGGAATGGATTAAAAAGGATTTTTTTTGGTCGCTACCCAGGATAATTGGACAGTCTCCGGTGGTAAAGGCGAGAGTAACAATTTTTTCTTTGGGGAACTTGTTTTCACTCAAAAAAAGAGCATCACATTCCTGAAAATTGCATATAACATCGCCCGGTTCAACTATCCAACAGTCATTTTCATGTTGAGGTCGGGGCAAAAAAAGATAGTCAGATTTCAGAATTTCATTTTTGAAATATTTAAACTTTTCCAGTGCTTTTTGCCACTCTTTTTTAGTCCCGTTATTAGATATGTTAAAGTCGCCCAATCCTTTTAAAGTAATTCCAGCTGAAAGAACGGGATAGGAAAAATAATTCTCAAAGAATAGGATTTCATCCTTTCTGTAAACTAAGTTTAAAGACGTCTTGTAATTAATCAATTTTTGCACCTCCTTTTTTATAGTTGTTTTGAATGTTCGATTTTTAATGTTATTAAAGTAACAATTAAAAAATTTTATGTCAAATAAGGTTAAAAATAAAATTATAGTCATAGTCGGCCCCACAGCTAGCGGTAAGACAAGTTTAGCTGTAGATTTGGCTTACAAATATGGAGGGGAAATAATCAGCGCTGACAGTAGGCAAGTATATAAGGGCATGGATATAGGAACCGGAAAAGATCTAGAAGATTACGAGATTGAGAAAAAAGACCAAAAAGGAGGGAAGAAAAAAGTAAAGATACCTTATCATTTAATAGATATGGTTAGCCCGAGGACTGATTTTAATTTAGCTAAATATCTTAAAAAAGGGGAGAAAGCCCTAAAAGAAGTTTTAAAAAGAGATAAATTACCCATAATAGCCGGCGGGACCGGACTTTATGCCCAGGCCTTGGTGGAAGGTTATAATTTAAATGAGGCCGAACCCGACCCCGTGTTTAGAAAAAATTTGGAGAAATTATCCCGCGAGGAACTGTATAAAAAATTAGTACAGTTTAATAAAAAGAGGGCGAGCAAACTTAATCAGAGCGACAGAAATAATCCGCGCAGATTAATTCGGCAGATAGAAAGAGCGGGTTCGGAGAAAAACGGAGAAGAAAAACAATTTTCAAGTCAAGTAGATAAAGAATTTTTAGTAATTTGTTTGGCTCCGGAAAAGCGGGAGCTTCAAAAAAGAATCAAAAAAAGACTAAAAGAAAGATTGGAAAAAGAGGAAATGATAGAGGAGGTAAAAAATTTACATTACGAGAATGGAATTAGCTGGAGGCGTTTGGAAAATTTTGGTTTGGAATACAAATATCTTAGCTTGTATTTGCAAGGCAAGCTGAGTTATTTTCAAATGGAGGCAGACCTTTATACTGCGATTCGTCAATTTGCCAACCGACAACTAACCTGGTTTAGGCGCTGGGAAGGGCAGGGAAGGACGATTCATTGGGTTCAAACCAAGGGCGAAGCGAAAAAACTGGCTAGAAAATTTTTAAAATAAATTAGGCCTGCTTTAAAAGAAAGCAGGCCTTCTACTCGGGAGGTTTTTTAAGCGACAGCTTCTTTTTTTGAGCAATATTTGCAAACCAGTTGGGGCAATTCTTGAATTTCTTCGGAGCTGATTTCTACCGCCGTGTTTTGAAATCTGTAAATACCGATATTTTCCCATTTTTTCGAATCTTCTCTATACGCCCAGCAATTGCCCATAATTTTCCCGCATTCCGGACAAAATCCACTGATTTCAAGTTTACAATCATTAAGTTTACAGCTAGAATTTTCATTTTTAATCCTTCTAGTTAAATTGTCCAGATCTCCCATTTTAAATCCTCCTTTTTTAATGAACGTTCAAAAAAATCCGTCCCCTGGGGGACGGATTATTATAAATAAATTG
>CAYRJF010000013.1:0-13014 GCA_964424365.1 uncultured Gammaproteobacteria bacterium
GTCATTCCACTGAGATAGCCGGAAAACTTGTTCCGGGCATCTCAGTGAGCTCTACCCGAGAGGTAAAGCTCACCCCTAAAACTGTTTTAGGTAGTATTAAGACTTTTGTTGTTATAAGCCTAAAGAAGTTCTTGCATCGCCCAGGACAAAACTGGCAATAGCCCAGGCGGCTAAAATAATAACCAGGCCGATAACACCCCCCACTACGATCTTCTTAGCCTCACTCACCTTGTCTTCGTTCCCGGCCGCGGTCATCCATTTAAAACCACCGATCAAAATAACAATCACGGCAATAATAGCCAAGAAAGTCATAGCTAGGTTAACCAGATTAGTCAGTAGGCTCCTGGGATCTTCTTCGCCTAAGTTGGTGTTTGAAGCATAAGAGTTACCGAAATCGGGTTGAGCGTTTGCCGGGGTGGCCAGCATAGGAGCAAAACACATCATCCCAACAAACAGAACAGCTAAGCTTTGAAATAATTTTTTTGTCATAGTTCACCTCCTTTCTAGTTAGCAACTATTAAAAATATAGTTGTGGATTATTTATTGTTATTATAACATATTTTAAATAATCGAAAAATCGGCTATAATAAAAAAAACTAAATTTTTAACTATGGTGCTGAATTTTAAAAAAGTTTTTCTGATATTTTTTTATATTTTTCTCTTCTTCTTTTTTCTTTACAACTCCTTTTCTTACTTGGATCCGGATTTGGGCTGGCATCTTAAAACCGGAGAGTGGATTGTAACCGAACAAGCCCTTCCTTATTACAACCATTTTAATTATACAATAAATAATCAAAACTGGATAGATCACGAATGGTTGCTTGACGCTTTTTCCTACATAGTTTATGAAAATTTTGGTTATATTGCCTTAAGCGTTTTTTTCGCGCTTTTGATTACCGGCCTATTGGCTCTTTGGCATTTGTTTATACAGAAAAATTATACTCGGAGCGAAGCCGGTTTCGCGTTTTTAATTTTTTTGATGATTTGGGGCACTTTGGCAATACGTCCTCATACCGGGGTTAGAATGCAAGAGATAGGCCTTTTAAATTTGGTTTTATTGCTGATAATTTTGTTTTATTATCAGAAAAGCCGGCAGGTTAAAGTTTTGTTGTTTCTGCCTGTGCTTTTTTATTTTTGGGCAACTGTGCACGCCAGTTTTCTAATCGGAATTTTTCTTTTAGTTCTTTTCTTGGGCGTGAAAGTCGTAGAAAACATTTTAAAGCGAGTAGTTAATTGGAAGTTTATTGATTTTAAGAGGACCCTGTCAGGGAAGGAGATTTTTGTTCTCGCCTTTTTTTCTTTTATTTCCGTGGTCGTGACTTTCTTAACTCCTTATGGAGCCGAGTTGTACGTTTTTTTAAAGTCTTTTTCCAACACTTACTATTTAACCCATATAAATGAATGGTTGGGCCAGTATTATCTACCTTTTAATTATTACCAGCTTTTTTATTTGGCTTTCGGGGGAGCGATACTATTTTTATATGTGTTTGATTCTTTTAACCGGAAAAATAATTTAAAAATTAATCTTTGGCATCTTAGTATTTTTGTTTTGTTTTTTTTCTTGGCTTTTACCTCTCGACGTCATTTCCCCTTGTTTTTTATAGCTTCTCTGCCAATCTTAATTAGTTATCTTGACCAGACTTTTTCTTTTAAAATGAATTTTTTTCATAGTTGGAATAAAGGCGCTCTTAAAGGCGCAAAAATCTATTTAGAGTTTTGTTTGATATTTTTTTTAACTATAGGATCTTTTTCGGCGTTCAGTTTGACCAATTTTACTAATAGTCCTTTTGAGCACTATTGCCGGCAATATCCTTGCGGAGCAGTTAAGTTTTTTAAAAATAGTCCTAAATACGAAGAGGATAAACTACTGAATAAATTTGGCTGGGGAGGGTATTTGATCTGGACTTATCCGGAAAAAAAACTTTTTATTGACGGCAGATTTCCTCACGCGGAATTTAAGGGACATACGATTTTGGAAGAATATGTTCAATTTTTTGACAAGGAAAAACAGGCTCGAAAAATAGAAGAATCTGATTTTAGGCTGGTTCTAATCCATCCCCGGGAAAAAAAGAATCACCTAGACTGGTTGGAGAAAAAATTTTTTGCTCGCAAGCAAGACAAGCCCCGGGAATACAATAAATTGGCGGAATTTTTTATTAACTCGAATGATTGGGAAATAATTTATCAAGATCAGGCGGCAATCGTTTTTTTTCAAAAAAATTAATTTATGGATTGTTTAAGTTTAGCTGAAAATCAGGACTATTTTTAGTATAGGGCCAGAAAACAATATAGGCTTATTAATATTAATTTTAAGCACGAAAAAAACAAGTTTTTTTAAGGTTATCTAGATCTTTTGGTTTAACTTTGTTTGCGGTGGCTCAAAAAAATATGTTGATTGAGTTTTGTCTACCTGTTTATAATGAGGAAAAAATTTTGAAAAAAAACCTTTTGTTTTTACTAGATTATCTAAAAAAGCAAGATTTTTCTTTTGATTGGAAAATTGTTTTAATAATTAACGGTTCTTCAGATAATTCTTTACAAATTGCCCAAGAAGTTTCCCGGGCTTATTCGAGCAAAATAAGTTTTTATAATATTATAGAAAAGGGAAAGGGGATTGCTTTTAAAAAATATTTTTTTCAAAGCCGGGCAGACATAATTTGTTATATGGATATTGATTTAGCGGTATCCCTGGATTGTCTTCCTGGATTGTTAAATCCGTTAATCAGCAAGCAAAAAGATTTGGTTTTCGGCTCTCGGTTATTACCCGACTCTCAAATAAACCGTTCTTTTTTAAGAGGTTTGAGCTCTCAAATCTATAATTTTCTTTCACGGTTAATTTTGAATCATAAGTTTTCCGATTTACAATGTGGCTTTAAGGCGTTTAAGGTAGAGAAATTTAAAGAAATAAATTCTTTTTTAAGAAACAACAAATGGTTTTTCGACACTGAGTTTATTATTTGGAGTAAGCAAAAAGGTTTTAAAATTGAAGAAATTCCGGTAAACTGGCATGAAAACAGGTATGATCAGAGAAAGAGTAAAGTTAGTTTAGTAAAAGACAGTTTAATTTTTTTGAGAAACCTATTAATTCTTAGAAAAAAAATAAAGAATTATAATTAATTATTTTTATTGACTAACCTGATTTAAGGTGGTAGTATGGCTCAAGTATTATCTTGGTTTTGGGAAAAGTCGTTTAATTTTTTCAGCACATGCCAAAAGAAAAAAAATATAAAAAAGGTCTGAAAATTAAAAAAAATTTTTTAATTTTTTTATTGGTAGTATTTAAGGTTTTTTTTGTTTTAGGGAGAGTTCTTTTATCCTTTGGCCTTTTGGTCAAAAAATTAATTAAGCCCTTTTTAAGACTGTTTTTTTATAAAGTTATAGTTAGAGTTTATTGCGGATATAATTCTTTTTTAAAAAATTTGGGCTGGGACAGAAGAAAAAGACAAAATGTTTTAGCCTTTCTTTTTAATGAAAAAACAGTTCATGTTTTAGTAGCTTTGTTGACTTTAGTTATTGTTACAGTGAATTTAACTCAATATACGAGCGCTAAAAATACCATGGAAGTTAAAAAGCAAGCTTTAATAACCGAGTTGGTTCAGACTGAGTTTGGTGACCAAAACAATCAGGAATTAATCGAGGAATCTCTTGGAGAAGATTCGGCACGCCCCTTTGTTCAAAAACAATCTCGTTATGTTGATTACGGAATAGCCTTAAAAAAAGAAGTAGAAGAAGAAAACAGCAATTTATTTTTACCTTCTCAATCGGAAACAGAGGGCCTGAATCAAGAGAAAGATTCTTCAGAAAACATTGCTAGAAAAAGAAAAGAGGTTGTGGAATATAAAGTTAAGTCCGGAGACACGGTTAGCACAATCGCGGCTCAGTTTGGGGTCAGTGTTAATACGATTTTGTGGGAAAATGATTTAAGTTCTTATAGTTTAATTCGCCCCGGAGACACTTTAGCTATTTTACCGGTTAGCGGAATCAGGCACGAGGTGGAAAGCGGAGAGAGTTTGAGTTATATTGCTCGTCAATATGACATAGATACTAATAAAATAGCCAAGGCCAATAATTTAGGCGATGTTTCCCGACTAAGTATCGGAGAAGAGCTGATTATTCCCGGGGGAGAGAAAATTACCACCAGCAGAAGTTCCAATCAGAGCAGTCAAAGCTCCAGTTATTCCGCAATTTCCGCGGTTAAAAAGATTGTTAAACCCAAAACTAAAACCACCAGCAATAAAATGTTTTGGCCCACCGAAGGTCATAAAATTACCCAGTATTATTCTTGGAGACATCACGGCTTGGATATTGCCAATAAAACCGGTACTCCTTTGTACTGTTCTGATGCGGGGACAGTGGAGTCTGTGGGCTGGAGCCGGGGATACGGAAACAACATAATTGTTAACCACGGCGGAGGAAAGAAAACCAGATACGCTCATTTGAGTCGATTTTATGTCAGTCGAGGTCAGAGAGTGGATAAAGGTCAATCAATCGGAGAGATGGGCAACACCGGTTGGTCTACCGGCCCGCATTTGCATTTTGAAGTAATTATTAACGGAGTTAGATACAACCCCTTGAATTACATTAAATAGACATTGAAAAAAAAGTAATTATTTGGTAAGGTTGGAAGTAAAGAATAAAATAAAAATCCCGTTATCTTTTTTAGGTAGCGGGTTATGAATTTTTATGCAAATTATTTTAGGAATAATTATTATGGTTGTGGGAGCGGCTATAGTGATTAAATCTGAGAGTGTTTTAAAGTTTTTTGGCAGAATTGGTTTTTTTGAAAAGTATTTGGGAACCGAAGGAGGGTCTAGGCTCGGTTATAAAATAATCGGACTTTTATTTTTTTTCTTAGGCCTTCTGACTATGACCGGAATGATAGAAGGATTTGTTTTATGGCTTTTTGGTCCGATTTTGAGATTGGGAGCTTAGAAGATTGGCTTTTAGGAATTAGCTGTTAGCTTTTAGTTTAAGGTTTTTAAGGATTCTAGGATTTTTTATAAGTAAAAAATTAAAAATCATTCGCCTGGAATGGTGATTATTCAGAGAAAAAAATCATAAGTCATAAATCATAAATCCTAAATGAGAATGGGCCGTTAGCTCAGTTGGCTAGAGCGCCTGCTTTGCACGCAGGAGGCCAAGGGTTCGAGTCCCTTACGGTCCACAAAAAGAAAAATCGCCATGGAATGGCGGTTTTTCTTTTTGAGAGCCGTGATGAGAGAGAACCCTCAACAAAATGAGAAGACGAAACATGGGTTTTTGTCGGAGTTGCTAAAAATATTTATCAAAAGGTTAAGGTCGTCCAGTCGTGGGGCTTCCGCCCCTTCGAGTCCCAAAAGGCCCTAAAAAGAAGAACCGCCATGGAATGGCGGTTCTTCTTTTTGTGGAGCCGTTAATATATTTGTAAATTTGTAACGGATTTGTAATTCGTAACCAGTGTTTTTCTTTTTTATGGTTATTTGTTATTATATAAGCATAACTTTATTAAAACTAAAGTAGATTTAAAAGCGTCTCATGATTTTTAATTATGTCTCTTAAAAAAGAAAAATTTTTAATTTTGGACGGCCATGCCTTAATTCACCGCAGTTTTCATGCCCTGCCCCCCACCATGACCACGAGGGATGGTAAGGTGGTAAATGCGGTTTACGGTTTTGCCTCGGTTTTAATAAAAGCGATCCGGGATTTTCACCCGGATTATTTAGCTGTGGCCCTGGACAAAGAAGGTCCTACTTTCCGGCACAAGAAGTTTAAAAACTATAAAGCTCAAAGAGAAAAGGCCCCGGATGATTTGTATGCCCAAATTCCCAGGGTTAAAGAAATTATTTCCGCCTTTAATATCCCCATTTATGAAAAACAGGGCTTTGAAGCTGATGATTTAATCGGAACCATTGTTAAAAAGGCGGATAAAAAATTGGAAAAGATTATTGTAACCGGAGACTTGGATACTCTGCAATTGATAGACCGGAACACCAAGGTTTATACTATGAGCCGAGGAATTACGGAAAGTGTTTTGTATGGCCCCGAAGAGGTTAAAGAAAAATTCGGCCTGCCGGTAGAGTCAATAATTGATTTTAAAGCCCTGCGAGGGGATCCGAGTGATAATATTCCCGGAGTCCCGGGGATTGGAGAGAAAACCGCCCGCGAATTGTTGCAAAAATTTTCCAGTTTGGAAAAAATTTATGAACATTTGGAAAACAATCAAGAGACAGGGGAAATAAAACCCAGAATTGCCCGGCTTTTAAAAGACAATAAAGAGAAAGCTTTTTTCTCCCGTGAATTGGTTACTATAAAAACCGATGTGGAATTTGATTTTGATTTACAGTCCGGCTATTTTGCAAACTTGGACAAAGAAAAGTTGGTGGAGATTTTTAAATCTTGGGAGTTTAAATCCCTGCTTCCCCGTTTAAACGATCTGGGTTTTGCCAAAGCAGAATCAGAAGAAGAAGATAAATATGCTCGCAATCACAGTAAATTTGATTATCTTTTAGTGAATAATCAAAAAGATTTTACTGATTTTTTAGGAAAATTAAAAAAACAGAAAGCCTTCACTTTTGACACGGAAACCACTTTTGCAGATACTATCCAGTCCCGGCTTTTGGGAATTAGTTTTTCCTGGAAAAAAGGAGTGGCTTATTATTTGAATTTTTCAGACAAAAATACGGGAAAAGAAAAAAAGGAAAACGGCAATTTGTTCAATTATCAGGAAAAAGACAAGCAAGAAAGTCGGGCTCAAAAAATGCATCCTTGGTTGCTTAAGCTGAAAGAGATTTTTGAAAACCCTGAAATTAAAAAAAGAGGGCATAACCTTAAATTCGATATCCGAGTTATGGGAAATTTAGGCATCGGAGTTTCGGGAGTGGATTTTGATACCATGATTGCTTCTTATTTAATTAATCCCAGCTCCCGTCAGCATAATTTAGATACCGTGGTGTTTACGGAACTGGGTTTTGAAAAAATCGGCAAAAAAGATCTTTTGGGCGAGGGGAGAAAAAAAATTAAATTCCGAGATGTGGAGCTGAAAAACCTTTCTTGCTACTCCTGTGAAGACGCGGATTTTACCAATCGTTTGGTTCCGGTTTTGAAAAAACAGCTCCAAGAACACAAAGTGGAGAAGTTGTTTCAAGAAATAGAAATTCCTTTAGTAAAAGTTTTAGCTACCATGGAGGATAAGGGCGTAAAAATAGACTGTAAACTCCTGGAGGACCTGGAAAAAGAGGTCCGGAAAAAAATTGAAAATCTGGAAAAGAAAATTTGGAAACTAGCCGGCACTGATTTTAATATTAATTCTCCCCAGCAATTAAAGAAAATTTTATTTGAAAAACTGGAAATCTCCACCCAGAATGTTTCCAAAACTAAGACGGGCTTTTCTACTGCCGCCGATGAGCTGGAAAAATTGCGGGATCAGCATGAAATTGTTCCTCTTATAGAGAGGCATCGAGAATTATCTAAATTATTAAACACTTATATCAAAACCCTGCCCGAGTTAGTGGTTCCCCAAACCGGACGGGTTCATACCAGTTTTAATCAAACCATTACCGCCACCGGCAGGTTGAGTTCCACTGATCCAAATCTTCAGAATATTCCCGTGCGAACCGAATTGGGCCAAAAAATCAGAGGCGCTTTTATCTCCCCCCGAGGATTCAAACTACTGAGCCTGGATTACTCTCAAATAGAGCTTCGTCTAGTCGCTCATATGTCCGGAGATAAAAAATTACTCCAAGCTTTTCGGGAGAATTTGGATGTTCACACCGCTACAGCGGGGGAAATTAATCAAGTTTCTCTAGACAAGGTTACCAAGGAGATGCGGCGGGAGGCAAAAGCGATTAATTTTGGCATACTTTACGGCCAGGGACCTTACGGCCTATCGCGAACCGCGGATATTCCTTATGCCCGGGCCAAGGAGTTTATCGAGACTTACTTTAGTATCTATAAGCAAGTCAAAGAATTTATTGATTCCCAAATTAAAAAAGCGCGGGAAGAAGGTTTTGCCGAAACCATTATGGGCAGACGCAGATATTTGCCGGAAATACACTCTCAAGTCCCGGCGGTCCGGAGCGGGGCGGAAAGAGTTGCTATTAATACCCCTCTGCAGGGTAGCAACGCTGATATGATTAAGAAAGCCATGATAAAAATACAAGATTTAATTGAAAAAAAGTATCTTGACCAGGCCACTATGATTATTCAGGTTCATGATGAGCTTTTGTTTGAAGTTAAAACTGAGCAGATTAAACCCCTGGCTCGGGAATTCAGCCAAATTATGAGAGAAATTGCGGAATTAAAAGTCCCGGTTGTGGTTGATGCGGAGGTGGGGGATAACTGGGGTGAGCTGAAAAAAATGGATTTATGACTAGAAAAAAAATTTTATTTTCCGGCTTGGGAGTGATTTTTATAGCCGGCTTGATTTTTCGCTTGATTTGCGTGTTTAGTTGGGGGAGTTTAATGTTTGATGAGCTGGTTTCCTTGGCTATAGTCGGAAAACCGTTAGGTGAACTAGGGACTTATTTAAAATTAGAAATGCACCCGGTGGTTCATTTTTATTATTTGCATTTTTGGGTTAAGCTTTGGGGAGGTACAGGGGCGGCAATTCGATTGTCTTCACTGGTTATCTCTTTTTTTTGTTTGCCAGGCATTTATTTTTTGGGCAAGGAGATGTTTAATTCCCGGCGCGCCGGATTGGTCGCTTCCTTTCTCTTTTCTTTTTCCGCTTATTTTATTTTTTATTCCGTTATGGGCCGAATGTATGTTCTTCTGGCTCTTTTTACAATTTTATCTTTTTATTTTTTTCTGAAAATTTTGAAAAAAAGTCGCCCGGGCTTTAAACTTCATTCCGCTTACACACTTACCACTTTAATAGCTTATCACACCCATTTAACCACAGCCTTGATCATTCCTGTGCAATTGGCCTATATTTTTTTAATAAAACCGGAGAAAGTTAAACGGTTTTTCTGGGATTGGCTGATTGTGGTCATTCTTTATCTTCCCTGGTTTGTTTTTTTTCTTTCCCATAAGTTTGCCGGCTTAAACTCCCAAGCCTGGTATTTTGGCTCGGTTGATTACGGAAAAATATCCCTTTATCCTTTTAAGTTTGTTATTATTGGTTCCGGAATTATACCGCAAACTATGTTTCAAATTTTAGCCGGCGTTGTTTTAGCTCTGTTTTTATATCGGGTATACAAGGATAGGAGAAGAATAAAGTTTCAAAAATTAATTTTACCGGCTTTGATTTTGGTAATTTCTTTTTCTTTTCTTACTTTTACCGGTTTAACAGTGATGAGATATTTTATTATTCCGGGCCTGGGTATGATTCTGATTTTGGCTTACCTGATAAGCCGTTTTAATTATAAAGCCTGGACTAGTTTGGTTATGATTTCCCTTTTTTTAGTTTTGTTTATTAATTCCCTGGGTTCGGTTTTGAGATATAGATCAACCGAGTGGCAAGAAGGGATAAATTATATCAACCAAAATCCAAACCGAGCCGAGGCAATAATTTTAGCCCATGACAATCATTACTTAGCTTTTGATTATTATTACAAAGGAGATTTGCCGGTTGTTTCTGTTCGCGCCGGAGAAAAACAAGACAGATTGTTTCAGATTTTGGAAAATTGCGTTTATCCGGCAACCAAGGAGGAAAATCTGGAAAAATTAAAACAAATAAACAAAAATTATGATAAGATATTTTTAGTTTTAAAAACTAAAAATTTTGAAAACAGCCAAAGAGAGACAAAGAATTGGTTTTTAGAAAATGATTGGGAAATAAAGGGCGGGCAAGAACCGAAATTTTTAGAAATATATCTTTTAGAAAAATAAAAATAATGTGAATTAAGTTATAAAATAATAAAAAACAAATTAAGTGTAAAAAGTAATTCTTTATTTTATAAGAATTGGTAATTTATGAAGCTTGTAATCATACCCACCTACAATGAAGCAGAAAACATCATAAATTTAATCCGGAAAATTAACTCCTTGGGCGTGTCTGATTTGGATGTTTTGGTTATTGATGATAATTCTCCGGACAACACTTCAGGGGTAGTTAAAAATTTACAAGAAAGATATAGAAATCTTTTTTTAAAAAAAAGACCAAAGAAGCTGGGTTTGGCTTCAGCTTACCGGGAGGGATTTGTTTTTGCCCTGGGAAAGGGATATCAAGCAGTGGCTCAAATGGATGCCGATTTTTCCCACAGCCCGGAAAAACTCGAGTCGTTATTTCAAACTTTAGAAAAAAAAGATTTGGCAGTGGGCTCCAGGTATGTTCGGGGAGGAGAGATAGAAAATTGGGGTTTCTTTCGAAAAACCATAAGTTATTTTGCGAATTTGTATTCTCGAGTGATTTTAAAAGCTCCGATCAAGGATTTGACCGGCGGTTTTAATGCCTGGAGAGCGGGACTGCTTCAAGAAATACCTTTGGAAAAAATTAATTCTATTGGTTATGTTTTTCAAGTGGAGCTTAAATATTGGGCACTAAAAAAAGGTTGTTCTTTTCAGGAAATTCCGATAGTATTTAAGGAAAGGAGAGAGGGAAACTCTAAATTTAAAATAGGTATTATTATCGAGGCCTTTTATAAAATTGTGAAGTTAAGATATAAGAATGAAAAAGATTAAAGAGCTAAAAAACAAGAAGATTATATTTTTGGGATTGGGAATTGAAAACTTGTCTTTGCTTAAATATATTTTAAATTCCGGAGTTGAGGCGGATTTGGTTATTGCCGATCCTTTACCCCCGGCAAAACTTAAAGAAAGGCTTGCTATCATTCGAAATGAGGCTGAAAAAAACAATCTGCCGGAGCCAAAATTTAGGGGAGGAAAAAATTATGACCGCAACTTGACCGAGTTTGAGGTGGTTTTTCGTTCTCCCGGATACCCGCTCTTTACCCCGGAGCTTAAAAAAGCCAAGTTGGCCAAAGTAGAGATCAGCAGTCCTTTAAAGTTATTTTTTGAACTTTGCCCGACTTCAAACTTAATCGGCGTGACCGGAACCAAAGGAAAAGGAACTACGGCTTCTTTAATTTATGAAATTTTAAGGCAGGCGGGTCGAGAGGTCTGGTTGGGCGGGAATATTGGCATTCCTCCTTTTGATTTTCTGGAAGAACTGGGGAAAAAATCCTGGGTGGTACTAGAGCTATCCAGTTTTCAGCTGGAAGATTTAGAGGTAAGCCCCAAAATCGGGGTAATCACCAACCTTTACAAAGAACATTTAAAGGCAAGCGATCCCAACAACCCCAACTACCATAAGAGTTTAAATAAATATTGGAGGGCAAAGTTGAATTTAATAAAATATCAGGACAAAGGAGACAAGGCGATTGTTAATCAGAAAATTGAAAGAGTGGTCGCCTCGTCCGCCTTAAAATCGGACTTGATTACTTTTTCCCGTTCAGAGCTAAAAAGTAAATTATTTGGAGAACATAACAAAGAAAATATTGCCGCCGCTTGCGAAGTCGGGCGAGCTTTAAAAATAAAAAAAGAAATTATTGAAAAAGCTGTTAAGAGTTATAATTCCTTAGAGCATCGCCTAGAGCTGATTAAGGAGGATGAGGAAAAGGTGAAATATTTTAATGATAGTTTTGCCACCACCCCGGAAGCGACCATTACCGCCCTAAAAGCTTTTGATAGCCCGATTATTTTATTGGCCGGAGGCGCGGAAAAAGATTCGGATTTCCGGGAGCTCGCCCTAGTCATTAAACAAAAGGTAAAATTTTTAATTCTTTTCTCCGGCCGGGCCACTCCCCGGCTTCGGAAAGAAGTTCGGACGGCCGGTTTTCCGGCTTCAAACCTAAAAACCGTTTATAGCACAAAAGAAGCAATTAAATTAGCTCAAGAAAAAAAAGACTATGGAGATATAGTCTTGCTTTCCCCGGCTTGCGCCAGTTTCGGGCTGTTTAAAAATTATAAAGAGAGAGGTAATTTGTTTAAGGAGGAGGTAAAAAAGATTTAGTTTTTTATTACGGTTCCTTTGAAATTTTGCTTGTTTAGAATTTTTTTTAAGTTAGCCAGGTTTTTTCCATTAGCGATTATAACCTCCAAATTTAGTTGTTGGGCTTTTTTGGAGGCGATCGGGTCAAAAGGGGCGTTTAGACCCGGTTTCCATTTATTGCCCACGATTTTTCGAAAAGAAGTCCAATCAGTTTCTTTAATCGGTTGCGCTTTTTTGTCTTTTTTAGGATCTTGCCGGTAAGCATAGTCAATGTTGGATAGATTTATAACAGTTTTGATTTCGTATTCCTGGGCAATCATAGTGGCGACATAGTCGGTAGACCAGCCCGGTTTCCAACCCCCGCCCACAACCAGCTTTTCCTCGGTGGGCATATGAATAGTAGGATTTTTGATTATTTCCGGATGAGCGACATCCCGAAAAATTGTTCGGATTAGATGGGCATTAAGACGACTAGAATGTATGCCCAGCCAGTCCAGGTCTTCCGGAGCTATCTTTACCACTTTTTGGGCCGCTTGGTTATACCTTCGGCAAGTATCTCCGCCTCCGGCGATTAAATAAATTTTTTTACCTTGTTTGATTTGATTTAGAATCAATTTTCGGAATTTTTTGAGAAACCTCCAGTCAATTCCGCCGGCGGGAACTATCAAAGATCCGCCCAGGGAAATAATCACACAATCATCTTTTTTCATAGTGATATAAAATAATAAAAATTATAGAGTTTATTTATAAATATAGCAGAACCCGAGATTGGAGTAAAACTGTGGATAAATTTGGCCGTGGGAATATTTTTTGCTAAAATAAAAATACTTAAAGATTTTTTATGGAATTTCCTTTATATTATTTTTTGTATGCTTATTTGGCCTTTTTGGTTTTTTGGGCGATTTTTAGTCTTGTAGGGCTTTATCACATGTTTCGTTATAGCTGGAAAAGTTTTACCAGTTTTTTAGTGGTTTTGATTTTTATCGGGGTGTCCGGATTTATGTTGTTAACTTCTTATAATTATATTAAGGATATCGATTGGAAACACAGAGTAAGTGTTTTTAAGGATTTAAACACTAACACCACTCCGTTTGAATATTAATTGA
>CAYRJF010000014.1:0-12891 GCA_964424365.1 uncultured Gammaproteobacteria bacterium
AAAAAGGGAGTTCAATAATATTATATCCGCCAGACACACTGAGCTTTATACTATCTTAGTAAAGCTTTGGTTTTTAAATTACCCTTAATATATTAATTATTTTAGTTTATTTTAACCTTTGTGTCAAAAAAGCCCTGCTGTTTAGACAGGGCTTTTAAGCGGTGTATATAAAATATTTATTCGATTTTTTTGATTTTATATTCCGTCTCTCCTTTGGGGGTGCTGATTTTAACATTTTCACCCTTTTTTTTGTTTAGAAGGGCCAATCCTATGGGTGACTCATTGGAAATTTTTCCTTCGGCCGGGTCCACTTCGTTAAAACTTACTATAGTAAATTTCCGTTCTTTCTTTCCATCTGTAATGGTAACAGTAGAGCCCATGGAGACTTCGTTTTTGGAATTTCCGTTATCAACCACCTGAACATTTTTTAAAGTATTGTTAATTTCGGCAATTCTGCCTTCATTGAAGGCTTGAGCGTCTTTTGCTTCGTGATATTCGGCGTTTTCACTTAAATCGCCCAACTCCTTGGCTTTTTCAATTCGATCGGCAATTTCTTTCCTTTTTGTATTTATAAGATAATTTAACTCTTCCTTAAGTTTTTTATAACCTTCGGGGGAAATTATTTGTTCCTCCATAGTTTTTTAAAATTTAATAATAATTTTAATTAATATACAATAAATCACTAATCAATGCAAACGACATGAAAAAAGTGTATAGAAATCAACCTAACTTGTCAACAATCAAAAACCACCTTTTCTCGTTGACGCGAATCAGTAGGCCCTAATCAGAAAGTTTATCAATTAAACCTAAGCTAAAAATCAAATATCCGATACCCAAGGGGTGATTTAAGTAGGGTGTGAAGAAATTTATCACGGAAATTATAATAAGGCCGGTAATTAAAAAGGCATTTAAGGAAGAGTTTTTCAAAGACTTGGAACACCAGGAATCAATAATTATTTTGATTAACAGGGCCAAATAAAAGATTAGGCCCAAAAGACCCAGTTTAAGCCAAATATCCAACCAACCCCACTCAAAGGCATAAGTGGTGTATTCGCCGTTAATTGTCTCTTCCAGGACTCTGGGATCACTGGAATGGTAAGTAATTGTAGCTCCGAAACCTTGACCCAGGATAGGGGCCTCTTTGATCTCGCCCCAGAGTTTGGGCAGTAAGGCCCAGCGAGAAGAAACCGCGGCCTCACCACTGAATGATTTAGCCCGGTCTTTTAAGCTGTCGGCGGTATTAAATTGAGCCGTGGAATCCAGGATCGGTATTTTTACGATTAGAGTCAGGAGAACCAAACTCAAGACGCCGGTTAGCAAAATGATTCCCAGGTTAAGAAAAGCTCGTTTTAAACCATATTTCCACCAAACAAGTCCCAGGAGTGCCAATGAGCCGAAGAAAGCTCCCAGCCAAAAACTCCGGGAAAAACTTAATAAAACTACGGCTTGAAATGAAGTTAAAATAAAAAGGACTAAAAACAGGTTTTTTCGGGAAACTTTTTTATTAGTTAAATATTTGTTTAGTAAAAAAATAAGTAAAAAAAATGAAAGCAAGACAAAAATATGAGACTGAAAAAAAATTCTTGTAAAGGTGTCCGGCATCCGGGTAATCTCCCCTACCCCGGTATCCCGAATCCACTCGTAAACCACAGACATAACCCCGTTTAAATTATGGGAAAAAACAAATAATAGAGCCAGAGTCTTGATAGTCAGCCAAATAGCCGAAGCCAAAAAAAGCTGTAGAAGCACAAGAAAGGAATTTCTTCTAGTTAAAAAGATCTCGTAAAAAGGTAAAATCAAGGCAAAATACAACCAACCGTTGAAATCAAAAAAGATATTGGACAAAGTATGATTATTTAAATATCCGCTTAAGAGACCCCAGGCAATTAAAAGAAAAAGAGGGATTAAAAAGTAAAGATATTTGGATCGGAAAATTTTCGCTTTTTTGATTCGGGGTAAATATTTAATTATCCAGACAGCTAGAAGAATTATCCACAGGATCATTCGAATTGAGAGGTTGACCCCGGCGATTTCCCCAAAAAATAAAGACCCCAAAGAACCGACAAAAATTTCAATTAAGGCGATATAGACCCCTAACTCAAATCGATAAAGGCAAATTAATAAGAAAGCAAGGGCAAGAATTAAAAAAATAAACGGCCTTAGGGATTCAAAATAAAAGGACAGAAAGGAAAAAATCTCTGCTACAAAGATGCCGGCTAAAACAAGTTTGATATTCCGGCTCCAAAGTAATTGTTTGATTTCTCTTGTTTTTATATCCCGCATTTTAATCTAGGTTATGTTTTTTCTTAATTATTTCTTTGGCTTCTTTATATTTCTTTACACTGGGAAGTATGGGTAATAGTTTGTAAACAAAAGACGGAAGCCAAGTGCTCATAGTCCCCTTAGTGGAAATTATACTAAATAATGGCTCTTTAATCCAATGACCGGTTTTACCTTCCTCAAGCATGGTTAGCCACAAATCCCAGTCTTGGAATCTCTTTATGGATTCATCCCAGGCCCCTTGAGGAAAATCTTTCCTTCTGATTAGAGAAATAGAATGAATATAAGGTTCTTTTTTTAACTTTTCACTATTAAAGGGCTCTAATCTAAAAAATTTCTTTCCCCAATAAAAAGAAGAATAAACATAACTGGCTTTCGGATTTTTTTCCAGAACGTTTTTCATTGTTTCCAAGGCCCCGGGCTTTAGGACTGCATCAGCATCAGCAAAAATAATATATTCTCCCTTGGAGTTTTGAAAACCCAAGTTTCGAGCTGCCGGAGCTCCCTTATTTTCTTGTTCCAGAAAAGAAAAAGGGATATTTCGGTTTTGAAATTTAACTTTATAGTTTTTAATTGCTTCTAGAAGTTCTTCTCTGTCCCCCGAGCCGTCATTAACCACAACCACTTCTAAATCCCGGCAAGTTTGGTTCAGGATGCTTTCCAAGCATTTTTTTATTTCAATTGCGTGGTTGTAAGTCGGAATTATTATTGAGATCATAAAAATAAGCTAAATTCTAAATAGTTTCGGGTTAAAGAATATGTTTAAACTTAGGAGTTAAGTTTGTTCTAAAAATTTTTTTATTTCCCTGGCCTTTTTCTGCCAGCTAAATTCTTGAATTGCCCTATCTCTCCCCTGCTTGCCCAGTTTTTCCCTTAAATTTTTATCCTTGGCTAATTTAATTATACTTTTGGAAATCTCCTCAGTACTCAAAGGATCTACCAATATTCCGTTGTTTTGGTTAATTGCGTCAATTACCCCGCCACTCCGGCCTCCGATAACCGGGGTTTGCATTAAATTAGCTTCCAGATAAACAATTCCAAAGCCCTCAAAGTCATTTCCCATTTTACGGGCAGGCATAATAAAAATATCCGCTAAGTCCAGCCAGGCCCATTTTTCCGTTTCGGATATTTTTCCTAAAAAAATAATTCTTTCTTTCTGTCCCGGCTTTAAATTATCTCTGATTTTTTCCAGCCGATCTTTATCTTGTCCATCTCCGGCTAGAAAATAATATAAATTAGGCACTTCTTTAAGAACTTGGGGCAAGGATTTAAGCGCTTTATCAAAGCCCTTGCGCTCTACAAGTCTGCCTAAGCTAAAAAGAATTAATTTATCATCTAAATTGTGTTTTTCTTTAATTTTATTTTTTTCTTGATTTTTAACCCTGGGGGAATCAGGGTTAATCCCCGGGTTTATGATTTCAAATTTTTTGTTAAAATTTTTTTGAAAAATATCGGCTAGATAAGAATTTCCTAGAATTATTTTGTCCGCCCGATTGATGATTTTTCTGCTTAACCATTTTTTTCTTTGCGTTGCCAGGGCGGAAGTAAAATCCATTCCGTGGAAAAATACGGCATATTTATAATTAAAAAGATAAGACAGTAACCAAGCAACCGTGCCCAAAGGCAAAACATGTCCCACTAAAACATAGTTTACCTTATGTTTTTTTACTGCCCGGCCCAAATGCCAGATAGCCGGAAGCCAATGCGGGTAAATGTATTTTTGGGTTAATTTTTTAGTTATTACACCGCTCTCGCTATCTCCGGAATCGGCCAGAACCTGAATATTTTTCCCAGGCCAATTTTCAACTAAATTTTTATAGTAGTGTCCTACTCCGCCTTTAAAGGGCGGGTATTCCAAAGTAAAAAGTAGATATTTCATAAATTTGTTTTTTTAGTCGGCATAAAAGAATTATAAATACTGATTATATCCTCTTTTCTGAATCCGCCCAAAAGAAAAAGTAAGACAAAATAAACAATCGCGCCTAAAATTATCAAAGCAAAAATATTCACCAGGGCTTTTAGATACCAAACCAAAACTCCCATAAAAAGGGCTGAGGCCAGAACCTTTAGGAAGGTTTTGATTACCCGTTTGTAGTTATAAGAGATGGTGTTTTTAATCCAGTAGAAGCCCAGGAAGGTCATCAAGGCGTTCGTTATAAGAACCGTGATACTGGCCCCGACTGCTTGAAATCTGGGGATTAAAATAAAGTTTAAGATTATGCTTAAAATAGCCGCTACTACCATATTGAAAGTGTTGTGTTTTTGCCTGTCACAAGCATTTAAAAGCGAGCCAATCGGAAAATTTATAAAAATAAATAAAAGGGAAAGAATTATGATTTGCATGGGAAGCACGGCTGCCAAATAATCAGATTTGAAGACCAAAACAATTTTGTCAGCCAAAGCAATCACTCCGGCGGAAATGGGCAAGGAAATAATCATCAAATAACTTAAGGCGCGCTCAAAAGTTATGGATAATTGGGGGCGGTTATGAAGCCAATAACTGCTCATGGCCGGATAAAGTGAAGCAATAAAAGCCATGGGTAAAAATTGCAGAGCAAAAACTATTTTAAAAGCGATTTGGTAAAAACCCACGTATTTGTCACCGGCCAAAAGGGAGAGTAAAACAGTATCAAAGTGCATATAAAAACGTTGAAACAAAGCAAAGATTCCGAACGGAACAGTTAGGGCGGTAACCGCTTTAATCAGTTTAGTGTCCCAGTGGGGCTTTATTTTCAGGCCGATTTTTTTCCAAACTATAGTAAAAGAGTAAAGAAAATTAAAAACACTGGCTGAGATTAAAGCCCCCATTACCCAAAGAAGATTAAAGCCCAGATAGACCGCGGTCAAACCCAGGCTCAAAACAATTATTTGAAAAAGAATCGCGCTAATGCTTTCAAAAAAAAGATTGTGAAATCCCCGGGCCACAGCAAAGAAAGTATTAGTAAAAGAATCCGCTATCATGGCCACGCAAGCCAAATAAACCAATTGTCTGGTAATATCCGGATAATCCAGCAGATTAATTATTAAAAGAGCCGCTCCCAGGGTCAGTATGGCCAAGGGTATTTTTAAAGAAAGGACACTTCCTAATAATTTTCCCGCCTCCTCCTTCCGCTTGGCGACTTCCCGGGTTAAAACATTCACCAGCCCCAAATCAATAAAAACTCCCAAAATTGTAACAAAAGAAATAGCAAAATAATATTTACCCAAATTAGCCGGACCCAGATTTCGTGCCAAAAGCGTAAAATAAGTAAAAGAAATTATCTTTTGCAGAACCATAGCCGCAGTTAGATAGGAGGTATTTTTAGCTATATTATTAATCTTGACTGACATAACTTTATTTGTTTGGAAATTATATTTTTTAATTTGGTAATTCTTTAAGTAGTATATCATTATTTTACTCTACTCAGCAACAAAATAGAAATTATTTTAGCTCTTGCCTAATTTTTATATTTATGTTAGTCTATTTTACATAAATTTATTTGTAATCAATTATCTCCCCTGAATCTGTAAATTATATTCAAATTATCAATATTTGTAGTATTTGTTGCAGATTTGTTGATTCGCAGGGGTATTATTTTATGAAAAAGGAAACACACCCCCAATATTATGACAAAGTAAAGGTAACTTGCGCTTGCGGAAATACTTTTACTACCGGCTCCACCAAAGAAGAGTTAAAGGTGGAAATTTGCGCTAATTGCCACCCTTTTTATACCGGTAAACAAAAACTGGTTGACACCGCCCAAAGAGTGGAGAAATTCCAAGCTAAGATGGATAAGCAAACCGAGGTAGCTAAAACCAGAAAAGGTAAAAAGGCTAAAAGAGCGGCCCAGGCTAAAAAGCAAGAGGCAAAAAAAGATGCTTCGACAGGCTCAGCACAAGAAAAATAACCATTTCGAATATTAAACGGTTGGTTTGTTGCGTACAACAACCGTTTTTTTATGTCTTTTGCTTCGCGGACCCGTAAATATGACGCCGACCGGCGGAGGCGGGATATCCAAATTTTAACTTATTTTACTTAATTTATATATTTTATTTATTTTAGGTATGTACGAAGACATTAAAGAAAAATTTAAAGGGCTTGAGGATAAATTATCTGAACCGGAAATAACCCAAAATCCTCAAAAATTAGCCGAAGTTTCTCAAGAACACTCTTTTTATAAAAAAGTAGTGGATTTAATTGCGCAACTGGAAAAAATTGATCAGGACATTAAGGAGAATGAGGAAATTGTTAATTCTGAACAGGACGAGGAAATGACAGAGATGGCCCAGGAAGAACTTCAGAAATTAAGACCCCGGAAAGAGGAGCTGGAAGAAAAAATAGAAGAAGAGCTTTATCCCGATGATCCTAATGACAAAAAAAATGTGATTATGGAAATCCGGGCCGGCACCGGCGGTGAGGAATCTACCCTGTTTGCTTCTGAACTTTTCCGGATGTATTCTCGCCTGGCCGAACATAGGGGCTGGAAGGTGGAAATATTAAGTTCCAGCGAGTCTGACCTGGGCGGTTATAAGGAAATAATTTTTATGATTAAAGGTGAGAATGTTTATAAAAATTTAAAGTTTGAAGGAGGCACTCACCGAGTGCAAAGAGTTCCGGAGACTGAAAAAAGCGGAAGAATCCATACTTCAGCTGCGACCGTAGC
The DNA here is from genome assembly GCA_964424365.1 of uncultured Gammaproteobacteria bacterium. Lineage (GTDB taxonomy): Bacteria > Patescibacteriota > Patescibacteriia > Patescibacteriales > JAGXOH01 > JAIOTG01. The sequence goes on from CAYRJF010000014.1 coordinate 6,924, forward strand.
AGTTCTTCCCGAAGCTGAGGATGTGGAATTAGATATTAATGAAAATGAATTAAGAATTGACACTTATTCCGCTTCCGGTCCCGGAGGCCAAAGCGTGAATACCAGTAATTCTGCGGTTAGAATCACTCACGAGCCCACGGGCATAATCGCTCAATGCCAGGATGAAAAATCCCAGCAACAAAATAAACTTCGAGCCCTGCAGATTTTACGAGCCAGATTAATGGCCAAAATCCAGGAAGAAAAAGAGCAAAACGAAACTGAAGAGAGAAAAACGCAAGTAGGAACCGGAGACCGGAGCGAAAAAATCAGGACCTATAATTTTCCTCAAGACCGGATTACGGATCACAGGATTAAAAAATCTTGGAACAACCTGGAAAGTATTTTAGACGGAAATGTGGATGATATAATTGATTCTTTAATTAAAGCAAACAAAGAGTTAAATTCTCGAAGCAGCAAATGTTAAATTACAAGCTCCAAATAAATTACAAATTTAAAATTACAAATCCCTGTTTGAAATTTAAAATTTGATGATTGACGCTTATTTGGTTCTATAAATTAATATGAAAGTTAAAGATCTCTTAAATAAGGCCAGAAAGGAGTTGGAAGCCGGGAAAATTGAATCAGCCTGGCTAGACCCCCAGGTTTTACTCTCTTATTTGTTAAGCAAGGAAAAGGAATATTTGCATATTTATCCTGATAAAGAAATTGAAAAGAAAATTGAGAAAAAATATTTTAGTTTAATTAAAAAAAGAGGCCAAGGTGAACCCTTGGCTTATTTAGTGGGCCGGAAAGAGTTTTACGGTTTGGATTTTGCTGTAGGCAAAGGGGTCTTAATCCCTCGTCCGGAAACCGAATTAATCATTGATGAGACGCTAAATCTGGATTTAAATAAATATTCTTCCCTAAACCTAATAGATGTGGGCACAGGCAGTGGGTGTATCATTACCACTTTGTCTAAATTATTAGCTCAAAAAAATAAAATTACTTTCTGGGGTGTGGATAAATACGCCACACCTCTAAAATACGCTCGGAAAAACGCGGAAAAACACAAGCAAACAAAAATTAAGTTTAGTAAATCCTCCTTGCTGGATTATTTTTTAAAAAATCCCGGGGAGTTAAAAGAATTTAATTTAATTATAGCGAATCTCCCCTATCTGACCCGGGATCAATTTAGCCAAGAAAAATCTATCCAAAAAGAGCCTAAAACTTCCTTAATTAGCGCGGAAAAAGGTTTAAAACATTATAAAAAACTTTTGGCCCAGGTCACTCGGCTTAAAAAAGCTAAACCCGGGGCCAGTTTCTTGATTTACTGCGAAATTAATCCCGAACAGGCGATTGATCTGACTAAGTATGCTCAAGAAAAACTTAGGCCAAATAATTTGCAAATAAAAAAAGACCTGGCCGGCCTTGATAGGTTGGTTATTATGAAATTTTAAAAAATAATCTCATCCTTATATCTGTTTCTGATTACTTCTATCCAAGTGGTTCCGGGTAAAAATTTAACTTCCCGGTCACCCGGATAATAATACCTGGTGCGCGCTTCCGCATCTTTTTTTTGCCAACTTCCCTCTCGGCATCTACCTTCCTGACAAATTATCGCCTCCCCTTCTCCGGTGATTTTAATATCCAGTCTAAGCTCGCTATCCAAAACCTTAAAATCAGTATACTGGATAACTAAATTTTCAGCTTTGATTACTTGCCCTTCTCCGTCCAAGTGTTTTTCTCCATTCAAATATCTAAGATAGGTTTTGGTTTCTTTGTCATATTTCCAGCTAACCCCGTAGCCGGGATTGTGAAAATCAATATTTATTTCCGGGTGCTTTACCTCTGAAGAGGTGGCGGAAGGTTGCCTAAATTTCCAAGCCAAAAATTTTCCTTCCTCCACTCCCCTTTTGTCTAAAAAGTTATTAATCTTAGAGGCGCTTGTGTAAATGTTATGCGGAGCTTGTGCTCCGTTTTCCCGCCAGAAATAATTAGTCTGGTAAAATTCATTTAAATTTAGGAGATCACTTTTTATCAGAGTTGCCAGGGCGGCCGGACTGCCTCCGCAGTGTACTAAGGGAGCGGATAATTCCCGGGCCCAGTCAATAAAATAGGGCCGGGCGCTTCGAACCGGACCGATTTTATCCAGATCAGACCCGGTATCAAAAATAGCTAAAAAACGGGTGATTTTCCCCTCTGCTTCAGTTTCATAAACCAAACTAGCCCGGGAAAGTCCGTGAGGCGGGCGAGCTTTGCTATGATTATCAATTATAACCGCCACCGGAGGCAAATTTTCTTTTCCCGGTTTTACTGGTTCTCCGTCAATAAGTCTGGGGACGCAATCGGAGCAATTCGGGGTTGTTTTTTGATTTAAAGCTCCTTTTTCAGGAAAATTATCGCCTTCCCCCGCGTTTCCTTTTGAGCCGGAGAGAAAAATTTGAGAGAAAAAAAACAAGGAGCCCAGCAAAACCGCTAAAAACAAAAAAATACTCAAATAGGAAAATTCTTTCCAAATTTTAACTTTTTTGTTAAGTTTGATTTTTCTACCTCCTGGCATGGGGTTTTAGGGGAGTTTAATTAGGAGTCTGCTAACTCGCGTCAACGAGAAAGGTGGTTTGTGATTATTAAGAAAAATTATTATCCACTAATTATTTTTCACTTGATTCTTCTCCGCCTTTTTCCTCTCCTTCGGCCTTTCCTCCTTCTTCGCTTTCGCCTTCAGCTTCTTCTTTACCTTCTTCGCCCACAGCGGCGGCTTCGTCTTCAGGAAGCTCCTCTTCCTCTTCTTCTTCCGGAGGAGTTACGTTCACAACCATCTCCTCCATATCCCCGGTAAACTCAATTCCTTTAGGGGCCTCAATATCCTTTAACCTGATTAAGTCGTCAAAAGTTTCCAGACGGGAAACGTCTACCTCAATTTCATCCACCAAGTCTCCGGGCAAACATTCCACTTCAATGCTATAAAGATTTTTTACCAAAAATCCGCCCAATTCTTTAACCGCTTTGGACTCGCCCAGGAAATTAATCGGAATTTCAGTGGTAATTTTTTCATCCATCTTCACTTGATAAAAGTCGGCGTGAAGAATATCTTCTTTGACACTGTCTCTTTGAATGTCTTTGATTAAAATTTTAACCGGCTCGCTGTCAGCTACTTTCAGGTCAACTAGACTGTATTCACCCGCCTGATTATAGACTTTTTCCAAATCACCTTTTTTAACTTTCAGGCTTTGGTTTTCAATCGCCGGTCCATACATAATGATAGGTATCATGCCTTGTTCCCGCAATTGACTTGCCTTACCCGGTTGCCTGATTTCCGCTTGTAATTTTGTGTCCGCCATAATATTTAATTAAACAAAAAAGTCTTTTAAAATAAAGAATTTTAAGTTTTTTTAGTAATTAATTTTGGATTGAATTATAATATTTTCCACAATCCCGATTAAAATAAAACTGGTAATTAAAGCGCTTCCCCCGTAGCTTACAAAAGGAAGCGGAATACCCACTACCGGAAAAATTCCGATATTCATACTAATATTAATAAACATTTCAATAAAAATCAACCCCACGACTCCCAAAACAAAGAATACGGCGAAATCGTTTTTTAAATTACGCAAGTTGGCTAAACAGCGGAAAAAGAAAACCCCGAAAAAAGATAGGACCAAAAACACCCCGATAAACCCCAATTCTTCCGCGATTACGGCAAAAATAAAATCATTTTGAGCTTCGGGAAGAAATTTTAACTGCGATTGAGAGCCAAATCCCACTCCTCTGCCCATTAAGCCACCGGCTCCCACGGCGATGATGGCCTGGGAAACATTATACCCCTGATCCAAGGAGCTCTGTTCAGGATTTAAGAAAGTCATTATCCTTTCTTTTTGATAATCCCGAAAATAAAAATTCCACATACCCGCGCCTGTCAAAAGTATTATTAAACTGATGATTAAAAAATATTTTTTGTTAAATCCCACAAAAGCGACCATGGCCAACCAGGTTAAAAAAAGGATCATAGCAGAGCCAAAATCCGGCTGTAATACCACTAAAAAGAAAAACAAAAAAACACCTAAGCCGGACAGGACAAATTGTTTTAAAGTGCGGAAATCCCCTTTTGCATAAGCAAAAAAACGAGCTAAAAAAATAATGGTGGCTATTTTTACAAATTCTACCGGCTGAATACTGAAAAAAGGAAACTCAAACCAACCCGTGGTTCCCTTTACCGTAGTTCCGAAAAACAGGACGGCAACCAACAATACCACCCCGCCCAAATAAATATAATAAGCAAAATCTTTCCAGAAACGAAAATCAATAAGGGTAAAAATAAAAAAAATAATTACCCCCAGGAGTATAAAAATAATTTGCTTATGAAAATTGATTAACTCCGCAGTCCCCTTTCCCAGCGCGATACTATAAATTTCAATTAAGCCAAAACAACTCAGTAAAAAAATGGGTAAAAAAATGGTCCAATCTAAGTTTTTGAGATATAAAAAAAGTCTTTTTAACATAACAGTTACCATTCTAATGGCTTCTTAATCTGATTGCAAGGGAAGTTCTCGGATGTCCTCAAAAACAGCCGGTTTTTCCGGATTCATATAAACGCTTTGGTCAAGAATGTTGATTCTGGGGATAATTTTGATTTCCCCGGAAGTAAAACCCAAGTTAGGCCAAGTAATTTCAATGTTTTTTGTTTCCCCGGACCGGAAATTATAAATTGAATAACGATTCAAGCCCACAATTTTACTTTGGTTAACAAGTAAAATATTAAAAGGCGCTTCATAATACCCAAAGCCGGCATTATTACTGACTTGAAAGCTTAAATTGGACAGATTCATACCTTCGGATAGTTTGCTTTTATTACCCGGGGTTAATTCGATATTTTTAATTTCCAGATTCAGTCTTTCTTTTTTGAAATCTTCCCAGGAAGAGATTTTGTGGCGGTTAATTTTGCCCCAATTTATGTTTTTAGTTTCAAAGCTTACAGACCCCGCTGATTTATTAATTTCCCGGGAAAGAGCCAGAATATGCTTGGATTCCCCGGGCAGGATAAAATTTTCTCCGCACTCCAAATTTTCTTCTCCGTTTTGAAAACAATATTTAAACTCGGCGTAATGATAGGGATTAGGGTTAATAATTTTAATAGCCAGGTCGTATTTGTTGTTTGACCTTAAAAGCTTTATCCCTCCCAAATCTAAACTTTGCGGGGAAATGCTTAAGACCCGGGCGGGAGTTATTCGAAGCGGCTCGGCCAACTTTGCCATATTTTCATTGTCCCTACTCATACCCACCGCCAAATATTTTCCATACCCCCAGAGCGCATACCCCCAGGCAAGGACAGAAAAAATTATTAATGAAGCAAGAAAAGCGGTTTTAAAATCTTTGCGGTGCTTAAAAAACCAAAAAGCCCTCTCCAGCTTTTTAATGGTCACCCCGGTTGGGTCTTGATATTCATTTAGATCTCTTTTCTTTTTCCCCTCGCTTTCTTTTTCTTTTGTAGACTTTGATGATTTCTTCTCCGACATAGTTATTAATATTAATTGTTTTCATTATAACAAAATTTCTATTAAGGGGGAAGGAGGGTAAAAAATCAAAATGCAAATATCAAAAATCAAAAATTACACCTCAGGGGGAGAAGGGGGAAGGAGGGTAAAAAATCAAAATGCAAATATCAAAAATCAAAAATTACACCTCAGGGGGAAAAGGGGGAAGGATGAAGGGAAAAGGGGTGAAGGGGGTTGAAAAATCAAAATGCAAATATCAAAAATCAAAAAATTACACCTCAGGGGGAAAAGGGTGAAGGAAGAGGTGTTGGTCTTGTTAACCTTTAGGTTTTGATTTTTTTAATAATGGTCGCTATTTTAACAAACAAAAAACAGCAACCGTTTTTACGGTCGCGCTGTTTTTAAACTTATTTCTCCTAGTTCACTTATTTTACTTATTTCACTTAATTTACCTATTTTATCTCCTCATCTCCCCGACCCAGCCGAAGATGCAGGGG
>CAYRJF010000015.1:0-6046 GCA_964424365.1 uncultured Gammaproteobacteria bacterium
CCTTTATGAAATATTTATTTGCATTAGGAAATAACCCGGCTCTTTCTTTGGCTGAGCTTTCAGCTGTCTTTGGTGGTGAAAAAATAACTCTGATTAACAATGATTTAGCTCTTTTGGACATGGAAAAAATTGATCCGGGAAAAACCATAAAAAACCTGGGCGGAACTATAAAAATCGCTTCCCTGGAAAAAAAATTAAGTGACCACAGCCAGATTAAGACAGAAGCCTTGAAGCTAATCAAGCAAAAAGCCTCAGCCAGGGAAGGAAAAATAAAATACGGCCTCTCTCCCTATGGCAAGGGCTTTAAAAATATCAATAAATTGGGACTGGAAATAAAAAAAGACCTCAAGAGGGAAAATATAAACTCCCGGCTGGTTACAAGCAAAGAAAAAAACCTCTCCAGCGTGGTAGTGGAAACAAACAAATTGGCCGGCTCGGGAATAGAAATAATCTTAAGCAAGCATCAAAATAAAATACTTTTAGGAAAAACTCTGGCAGTTCAGCCGTTTAAAGAGCTTTCTTTCCGGGACTATGGCCGGCCGGCCCGAGACAGCCATTCCGGTATGCTTCCGCCTAAACTGGCCCAAATTTTAATTAATCTCGCCGGACTGCGTGATAAAAAAAACTCTATGCTCCTAGACCCTTTTTGTGGATCTGGTACAATATTAACAGAAGCGGCTCTGACAGGTTATAAAAATCTAATCGGTTCTGACTCTTCAGCTAAAGCAATCAAAGACACGGAAGAAAACCTTAACTGGACGGAAAAAAAATTTAATTTAAGTAAAGTTAATTTTCAATTATTTCCGGTTCGGGCGGAAGAAATTGCCGGAAAACTGAAAAACGCCTCTGTGGATTCAATCGTAACCGAGCCCTACCTGGGCCCCCAAAGAGGTAAAATTAATTTTCCAGAAACTGTTCTTGAACTGGAAAAATTATATTCGCAATCTCTAAATGAGTTAGGGAAAATTTTAAAACCCGGAGGCAAAATAGTAATGGTTTGGCCGATTTTCCAAAAAGGCGGACTTACCCTAAGGCCTGAATTAAAAAATTTTAAAATTAAATCTGCTTTGCCGGAAAATCTGAAAAAAAATCCTTCCTTAAATTTAACTCAAAGAAATACTATAATATACAAACGTCCGGATCAAAAAGTCTGGAGGGAAATCGTAATTTTACAAAAAGGAGGGGAAAATGCAAAAAAAGAATAAATTCTTTTGGTTCTTTTTAATTTTATTGTTCTGCTTCTGGACCGCTGAATCCGCCTCGGCCGACAATTTAGAAGAAATTTTGAAGGGCTCTCAGGCTTCCAATGACTACGAAAGGCAATGCGCAGATTATATTAAAAAAACCAGAAACACCACGGTTTGGAAATTGTGGGTCCACCGGGCAAAAAGAATTGACCGGATGACTTCTTACAAAAAGGAAGCAAAAAATTATGAAATCAAAGCAAGTACCCTATTGCTTCCGCACTTTAAAATCGAATGGCCGAAATCCGAACTGGAAGGAGAGCTCGATATCGACGAAAAAAAAGCGGAACTGGTTTACACTAAAAAATATTGTTTATCTAAAATTCTAATTGATACGCAAAGGAAGCTAAAAATCCTGCAAAAATTTCACTTACCGCCTCTTCCTAAATTACCTAAAATTAAATCCTTCACTTTCGGTTTTTTTAAAAGCCAAAACCCCTCCGGAAACTAATTCTTGGGAGGGGTTTTTCATTTAAACCTATTGACTTTTTCGTGATTTTAGTCTATAGTTAAAAATTCTAAAGCCCCCAAGGGGCTCCCCGAGAGGGGTAAAAGTTCTTTTTAACAAACATCTCTATACCTTTTTACTCAGATTTATCTTTCCGCAAACCACAAACAAACCAAAGGAGGTAAAAATGAATTTCTCTAAATTGATTCAAAAAATTTTGCCTTCTTTAAAAACGGAAAGGGAGCAAAATTATATTGAAGAAAAAACCGAAAAAGTAGGTATAATAATTGATAACTATAACATCTGGAAATCTATAGAAACCGCAAATAGGGAAAATTTAATAACAGGGAAACTGGATTACAAAAAAACCTTGAACTACTTTAGATTTTCCGGCCAAATCATCTACTCCAAAATTTACATCACAGTATCAGACGAAAAAGAGCATTTAAACGGATTTATTGGTTTTTTGGAAAGCCTGGGAATGGATGTGGTAAAAAAAGTTGCCAAATACATAAAAACAGACGAAGGAAACATATTTAGCAAAAGTAATTTAGATGTAGAATTAGCCGTTGACATAACTGAATATCTTAAAGGAAACCACCTTGACCGGATAGTGCTTTTTTCCGGAGACTCTGATTTTATTTACCTTCTTAAAACGCTACATTCTAAAGGAATTAAAATTGATATAGTCAGCACTGACAAAAGTTTGGCCCATGATTTAAAAGAGGAAGCAGACCGAGTGTTTCACCTGGAAGACCCAGAAGTCTGGGATAATATAAAAAGGTAAAAGCCCTTGTCATTTAATATTTTTAGACAAGGGCTCTTTTGTTTTGCAAAAAATAAGTATAAAAAGTAAAATATTTAAAATAAGTGAGATAATTCAGCTAAACTCCTTATACTTATTTTACTTAATTTACTTCTAAATCTACAAACTTATTTTACTTATTTTATATAGTTTACTTATTTCTTCATTTACTATGCAGGAAATGACAAATATCCCCGTCTTTGACTAGATACTCTTTTCCCTCGGTCCGCATCAAACCTTTTTCTCGAGCTGTTTGTTCACCGCCCACTTCCACAAAATCTTTCCAATTAATAACCTCTGCCCGGATAAAACCTTCCTCCAGGTCAGTGTGAATTTTACCGGCCGCCTCCGGGGCAAGTGACCCTTTTCCGGTTGTCCAAGCTCTGGTTTCATCTTTTCCGGTTGTAAAAAAGGTGATCAGTCCCAATAAATTGTAACAAGCGCTAATCAAACGATCCAATCCGCTTCTCTCCAGACCCAACTCCTCTATATACTCTTTTTGCTCTTCTTCCGGCAGGCTGGCAATTTCTTGTTCTTGTTTGATGTTCAGCTTTAAATAATCATTATTTTCTGAATTCTCCGAATTCGTTGCTTCGTCAATATTTAAAACATAGAGGATGGGCTTTTGGGTTAGCAAATTCAGTTCCTTAATAATCTTCTTCTCGTCTTGATCTAAATCCAGCTTTCTAACCGGGACACCTTCCTCTAAATTGTTTTTAACTTTTTCCAGTAACTCTTTTTTTTGAATTGCGACCTTGTCTCCACCTTTGGTTGCCTTGTTTTCTTTTTCCAGCCTCTTGTTCACAGTGGCTAAATCAGCCAACATAAGCTCGGTGCCGATTACCTCCCTGTCTCCCTCGGGATCAATTTTTCCGTCCACATGAATTATATTATCATTTTTAAAATCCCTAACCACCTCGCAGATAGCATCGCATTCCCGGATGTGAGACAAAAACTGATTCCCCAGGCCCTCGCCTTGATTAGCGCCCTTAACCAAACCCGCGATATCATAAAACTCCACATAAGTAGGTATAATCTCTTGGGGTTGAGAAATTTCCGCGATTTTCCCCAGGCGCTCATCCGGAACTTTCACCACCCCGACATTGGGGTCAATAGTGCAGAACGGGTAATTGGACGCCTCCACCTGTTTCCGGGTTAAAGTATTAAATAAAGTGGATTTCCCCACATTGGGAAGACCCACTATTCCCACTGATAAAGCCATAAAATCTCTAATTAATCCTGAAATAAATTCTGGGGTTCATCTTAGGATTAATTATCGGCCCTGTCAAACCCTTGATTTGACATTTAACTCATAAAATTTATAATTAAAGAGTCATGAAGAGTCATTAAGATTTTATAAACAAAAAAGTTAAAAAAGTCAAGAAAAAAAACTTTCTTAGCTTTCTCAAATTATATGGAAGCTATAATTGATGAAATTCTTAACCTGGTTAAGAAAAAAATGCAGGAGCAGGGCGGTTATGACCGCGAGGCCTATAAACAATACATTGAAGAGACGATTCAATACTTTCAAACCAAAGGAAAAATTTCCGAAGATGACAATACCGAATTTATTGAAGATCGTTTAATGGACCTTTGGCCTCAAGTACAGGAAAGCATCTCTCGAGAATACTAAACTTTAATCACTACCGGCAAAACCATGGGCCTGCGGTTGGTTTTAGTAAACAAAAATTGTCCTACTTCATCTCTGATTCTGTTCTTAATATGGTCGACTTCGGCCGTAGTGTTTGAGCGATGACTTTGAACTAATTTTTTTGCCTTGGAGCGAGTATTCTCAATCAAGTCCCGATTTTCTTTCATATAAACAAAACCTCGGGAGATGATATCCGGGTTGCCGAGAATGTTTCCGGTCTTGGAATCTATAGTGGCAATAACCACCACCATTCCGTCCTCGCTCATTACCTTTCTATCTCGCAAAACAATATGGGAAATATCTCCCACTCCCAGGCCGTCCACCATCACATAGTCGGTTAAAACTTTCTTGTTGGTTAATTTTCCGGAAGTCTCTCCGGAATTATTTTTTTTGAACTCCACTACTTGGCCATTATCAGCTACAAAAATATTATTTTTAGGTATTCCCACTTGTTCCGCCAAATCGGCATGGGCTTTTAAAAGATAATGATTTCCTTCAATCGGCATTAAATACTCGGGCTTCAAAAGCCTCATCATAAGTTTTAAGTCTTCCGCTTTAGCATGGCCCCCGGCATGGACATCCATCATTTCATAATGAATCACGTGAGCTCCCTGGCGGGTCATAGCATCTTTCAGGCTTTGAATGGCTCTTTCGTTTCCGGGAATAACCGAAGAGGAAAAAACCACGGTGTCTCCCTTTTGCAACTGAACATTTCTATGTTCACCATTAACCACCCGGGCCAGGAAAGCATTGCTTTCTCCCTGGGCTCCGGTTCCTATCACCATTAGTTTTTCCTGGGGTATTTTTTTTAATTCCCTGTCTTCCACTAAAATTTTCGGATTAAATTTTAGATAACCGATTTTATGAGCGGTGTCTACATTATCATTAATACTTCTTCCTTGCAGGCTAACTCGACGACCATATTGAGCGGCTAAATCAAACAGTTTCTGGATACGACTCAACTGGGAAGCAAAAGTTCCGATAATAATTCTACCTTCAGCGTCTTCGAATATCTTTCCCATTTCATAACCAATAGAGGATTCGGAAATCTGATACCCTTCGTGGGTGGAGTCGGTAGAGTCAGACATTAAAAGCTTAACCCCCTCTCCTCCGATTTGGGCGATACGATTCAAGTCCGCCGGTCGATCATTTACCGGTGAATAATCAATTTTAAAATCACCGGTATGAATAATCTTGCCCACGGGAGTGTTGGCAATTATAGCAAAACAATCCGGGATAGAATGATTAACTCTTAAAAAATCAATTTGGAAATTACTTCCCAATTTTAAATGGGATTTTTCATTGATAATCTTCAGATTTAAATCGGATCGATGTCTAAATTCTTCCCATTTTTTACGAATCAAGCCGGCGCTTAATTCCCCGGTAAAAAGAGGCGGGTTGCCGATTTTCTCCATAATGTGAGGGATGCCTCCGATATGGTCGTAATGCCCATGAGTAATGATAACACCCTTGATCCAGTCTTCTTTTCCGCGTAAATATTCAATGTTGGGAATGATATAATCAATTCCAAACATGTCTTCTTCCGGGAACTGAAGGCCCATATCAACGATTATAATCTCGCGATTATATTCAAGAACCGTCATGTTTCGGCCCACCTCCTCCAGGCCTCCTAAAACGATCACTCTTAAGGTATCGTCTTTTCGGCCATTGCCGCGATAATAATTTTTCTGGTTGTTTCTGGTTTGAGAGTTCTGCCTGTTTCCGGAGGAAGGCCTGTTTTTAGAACCGGTTTTCTGGGCTTGCCCGGTTTTTGTGGCCGTCCGGGTCCGGGAATCGGACTGCGACTCTCGATAATAATTTTGTTTCATAATTTTTAAAGTTCTCGCTTTAAATTTGTTAAAAAACTTAAAACGAGTTTTTCTTAGATAAAAGAGTTC
>CAYRJF010000015.1:6146-12687 GCA_964424365.1 uncultured Gammaproteobacteria bacterium
CGTGTCCGCCTTCTCGCCGAGTTTAAACTCGACTTCGGCTAGGCGGGCCGGCCTCGCCGGCTGGGTGAATAAATTACACAAACAACTTATCCTGTTAATTTCTAATTTCAAGGCTCTTATTAAAATTATTTGAGAATCTAGAAAAATATTTAATACAGAGAGTTATTTGTAACTGACCAATTAATTTCTCAATTTTAATATTTAATTAACAATGAATTAATTTAACGGTTTAACAATGTAATATTATTACCACTTGATTTTCTTCCCGGTTTTGAGGTACCAATCGGAAATTCCTAAAAACCTGTCTGAAGAAGAATAAATTCTACCCGCCTGAAAACCCTTAATCTGTTTGCTTTGAATATAATTATAATAAGGAGTATAGATAAAAATCGCCGGTACTTCGCTGGTAATGATTTTTTGAGCCTCTAAATATTTTTCTTTCTTTTTCCGGGAGTATGGCTCCAGCTTTCTGGCTTCTTGCAATAACTTATCTACTGTCTCGTTTTTATAAGCTCCTATATTCAAACCGGACTCAGCTTCTCCGGAATGCCAAAAAGAATATAAATCAGGGTAAATATCAAAGACCTGAGCATACAAAAGGGCTTGAAAATTGCGATCAACCAAAACCCTCTCCTCCAAGTTCTCTACAGCCACCGGTCTTAAAATCGTTTTTATCCCGATCTCTTCCCAATATCCCTGAATCATCTCCGCCATTTGCGCGTAAGTCTCCCGATCCGGATAAGTAAGTTCGACTATTAAATATTTTTTCTCTTCCGAATCTTCTTTAGCTCTCCACTTGCCCGCTCCCAGGGCCAGCTTATTTTTTTGACTGATACTTAAAGTTTTTCCCGCTTCATCTTCACCCTCCTCCTGTTCTTCAGAGCTTGTGGAGGTTGTAGCCGAGGATTCTTGAATTTTTCTTATCTCCGCCACCTCCTCTTCAGTAATATCGGTTAAGGTCCAGTCTTGCTCTTCTAATTTTTTCTCCGCCTCGGTTAGATTAAAAGCATATTCATCAACCTCATTATTGTGATAAAAACTGAACTCGGGTAAGGGCGATGCCTCTCTTTTGCCTGTCGGGCCCAAAACCTTGGAAATTAATCTCTCTTTATTAATGGCCAAATTTAAAGCTCTCCTAATTCCCAGATTTTCCAAAGCCGGGTTATTTTCCGCGTGAAAAAATAAAGAATTTACCTGAGGAAGCTCCATTTTTCTAATATTCAAAGATTCTTGAGCAACCAGGTCAGACAAATTATGTCGGGGCAGGTAACCCAAACCATCAACCTTATTAGTATTTAAAGCATTAACCGCCTCCTCGGCATTTACAAAAAATTTAAACTCCAAGTCTTCTATATAAGGCTCTTTGTCGTAGTATTTTTTATTTAAAGCTAATTTATAGTCTAAAATGTTTCCATATTTGTCTTTAATCAAAGATTTAAATTTATAAGGTCCGGATCCGATAGGTTTAAGATTCAGCTCCGCCAACCTGGCGGAGTTCGGAATGATTTCTGACCAAAGAAATTTAGGAATAATTCCAAAGCGCAAATCCGCTAAAAAATAAGGATCAGGCCCAGGTAAAAGAAATTCTATTTTGTGGCTTCCGGTTTTGCTTATCTCCACACCGGAAAATTTACTCCTTAAGGGAGAATTATATTCCGGATCTTTAATGGCCTTAAAAGTAAAAATAACATCATCGGCGGTTAAATCCTCTCCGCTGTGCCATTTTACTCCCTTTTTAAGACTTAAGCTGTATCTATCTTTTGCTTGATTGACTTGATAATCCTCCACTAAATCTTTCCTAATACCCTTGTCCGAATCTAATTTAAATAAACCGGAAAAAACCAAGCCGGCAATATCTCCGTCCACATCATTAATGGAAGCATACAAAGGATTTATATATTGAGGATTTCCAATCAGTCCCTCTACATAAGTTCCTTCCTGTTTAGGAACCACTTCCAGATTATTTTGATAAAAATTAAAGCCTAAATAAACCAGGTTTAAAATAATCACCAAAACCAAAACTCTGATAATCCAAAGTTCCCGAGAAGTTAAAAATTTCTTAACGTATTTTATTTGTCTCAAATTGGGAACCTTGGAACGAGACAGGGAGCTAACCAGCTTCCAGTCCCAATCATTTTGAGCTTGCTTACTGTTTTTAAAAAATCTTTTTTTTACCCAAACAAAAAAATCAGCTAATTTTCTTTTAGATTTTTTAAGCCAAAAAATTTTTTTATTAAAAGAGTGCACAGTTTGTTATTAAGTTCCGGTTCTAAGTTTTAGATAACTAAAGCTAAGAGTGAGAGTCCAAAGAAAATTACTGCTAAAACTATTGTAGCATAAAATAAAAATTTGTCCGCCCCCCGTTTAGTCATGTAAACGTTGGAGCCACTGCCACCAAAAGCGCTGGAAAGACCGCTCTCCCGGTTTTGGAGCAACACTGAAGCCATCAGTAGTATAGCAATGATAATTTGTATTATTTTAATCCCGGTCATCCTTATTCAAAATTAATTGATTATAATATTTACGAAAGCGTGCTTATATCATCCGAATAATCCGAATGAACATCCGAATGCCCCGAATGTGTTTAACTTATTTATAATATCTGTTGTTAGTTTGTTGGTTTGTAATTCGTAAACCAACAATCTAATCTCACTCCAATTTGTAAACCCTGTTAAATAAAACGGTGTTTTGATTTGCCTTGGGGCAAATCATTTAACAGGGTAAATTCGTAGCTGATTTGTAATTCGTAAACTATTTTTTCTGAGGCCTTACCTTTTCCACCACCGCGGTTAAGATTTTTTTATTATTTACAGCTAAATCAGCTAAAATTTTCCGATTTAATTCAACCTTGTTATCTTTAAGAAGTTTTATAAACTGAGAATAGGAAAGACCCATTTCTCTGACAAAAGCGTTAATTTTAACCTGCCACAATCTCCTAAAGTCCCTTTTTTTCTTGCGAATGTCTCGGTAAGTGTGGGCACCGGCCTTCATAGCGGCGGTATTGGCCAGCCTCATCAGATTTTTTCTTCCCCACTTAAAACCCTTAACTTTTTTCATTAAGTTCTTTCGTCTTTTGGTGTGAGTTGTACCGCGTTTTACTCTGGGCATAACTATTACTAATATCTAATATTAAGTATCAAATATCCAAATTAAGATATATATTTTTTTAAACTTTGACCCAAGGAAGGATCAACTGAAACATCCCGTCTTTTATTGCGGGTTATATCACCGGATTCTCGAGCATTAAAATGATCTTGCCCGGCTTTACGCTTTATGATTTTATTGTTTTTAGTAACTTTAAATCTTTTAGCGATTGATTTAGAGGTTTTCATCTTTGACATATGAATTCGGTTATTTGTTCAACGCCCTTCCGCGCCTTGCCCCGAGATTGTAAAGCAATTTTACGGGGTACATTCCGCATTTTTCCGAGAACAAAGAAAAATCAATTTTTTCTTTGTTAAAAAGAAAAAACAGGCTTGAACCTGATTTGAGGTATTCTTATTTCTTGTTAACTAGAATAATAGTATACCTTCCGCCTTGTTTTGTCAAGGGTTGTTCCTCGGTAATATCTAGTTTTTCCTCTTCCTTTAGGACAGAAACAAAGTTTTGCAGGGTTTCTCTGGCTTTTTCCGGATGCTGTTTTTCCCTGCCTTTTAAAAACAAATCCAATTTTAATTTATTTCCTTTTTCTAAGAATTTTTTGGCTTGATTAATCCGAAAATCAAAATCATGCTTGCTAATCCGAACCGACAGTCTGATACTTTTGGTTTCCACTTTTTTCTGTTGCATTTTTTGCTTATGAGCCTTTTTCTCGCTTTCATACTTCATTCTTCCTAGGTCGGTAATTTTCGCTACCGGGGGATCAACCTTGGGATTAACCAAAACCAGATCCATTTCTTCTTCCTTGGCTTTTTGCAAAGCCTCCCTGGTGGTGGTTTCTCCTAATTTTTCTCCTTCTTCGGAAATTAAAAAAACATTATCTGCCTGAATTCTTTGATTGGCGATAATTTTTTTCTCCGGTTTTGGCTTGGGCTTACGCCATTTTCTACGCATTAAAACTTTATTAATTAATAATTTCTTTTATTTTACAAGATAATTAGCAAAAAATCAAGGTGCTATTAAAAATATTTTATAAGAATCTTCTCGGCGCCTCCGTACGGGTTCTCATCCCATTACCGCACTCATAAAAAAAGCCCCGCAAGGGGGCTATTTTTCTGAGCGGGTAACGGGAATCGAACCCGTATCTCTACCTTGGCAAGGTAATGTAATAACCATTATACCATACCCGCATTCTCATTGATGATTTTTGACTTATGATTTGTGATTTAATTAATAGTTTACAGTTTTCTAAAAATTTTATCAACCAACCTCAAAATCTTCAATCTTAAATCCTAAATCATAAATGAGAATGTGCTGCGGGGGAGAATCGAACTCCCACGGTATATTACTACCATTGGATTTTAAGTCCAACGCGTCTACCAATTCCGCCACCGCAGCTTTTTTATTTTACAAAAAATAAATAAAAAGAGCTCTCTTAAGCTCAAAGTTACTATATCAAAACTTAATTTTTTTGGCAAGAAAAAAAAGGGGCTTTGCCCTTTTAGTAGATGATTTCCTCATGCACCTTTCCGTTTTCTTCCCATTCCTGAAAATACTTTTTTGGTATTCCTGAGTTTACAATGCCCATATCAATTGTTCTATTTGACTGACAATCTTTTTCTTTTTTGCTATAAATCACCTGAACCACTCTATCCTCACCATAAATTTTTCCATTATAATATAAATGAGATCCTCTGGTATGACCATGACTAAAACCGTAATCTCTTAAAAATTTAATGTATTTTTTATAATCCCATTTTAGTCTGGCCATATTTAAGCGGAGCAAATTCTTTTCCGGTTTATAGGTAAAGTAAAAATAGAAGTCTCATTTAGGTTGTCCTCTATTTTGGGCTTGGAAATCTTTTTTACATAACTTTCATACATCTTCCAATATTTTTCGTCCGCATGCCTATTTAGTAGTTTATCATCCAACTTATTCTTACAAATATTTTCAACATAACCAATAATTGCTTCTTTTATTGATTCCTCGACCTCTTCCCTGGTGTCCCCCTCTTCAATTATATTAAAATCCAAACAAACCGCTTTGTATTTTTTATTGCTTTTAAAAATAATCGTTCTGGCTGTACCTTTTTTTTTAGTATTTTGTAATTTCATAAAAATTAATTTTATTTGTTTTTTTTTAGTATAACATAACATTTTTTTTACTCAAACTTAAATGCACAATTTTTCAGAGATTTATTCATAAATCTCTGAAAAATTGTGGAGATGGCGGGAATCGAACCCGCGTGTAATAAATTTTTGCCCACACTTCTACGAGCCTAGTCCGGTTTATTTATGACTACTGCCTCTTAAACCGGACAAAAGGACAGTAGCTAGCCCATGTTTGCTTTCGGCAACCGGGACAAAGGCGACCCCGGAGGCCTATTCTCATGGTTGACACCCGTTTCCGGCTATGAGAACTCACCGGACGGATGGTTGCAAGCTAATTTAAGCTGCAACAGGAGCGAAAGCCGGAACTTTCATTGTGAAAGCGGCTTTCTTGGCAATTTTGTTTGCACTTATTTTTGGAAAGTAAGATTTACGTGCCTACCTTCCAAGGGCACGACTCGCGTGTTTGGCAATTAAATTTATTAGCGATGCCAGGCATCCCCTAAATACAATGCGAATCAACGAATCCGCCGGCTGGCGGATGCGAACACCGCGAATTATTAAGGTATCATGCGAATCATTTACAACTTGCATTAACTTAATTTGAAGATTTGCATTATTATTGCCGCATTCTTTTTTTAAGGAGCTCGCGTTTCTGGCGATCCAAGTCTTTTCTTTTAATATCTTCTCTTTTGTCTACCTTTTTCTTTCCTCTGGCCAGTCCAAACTCTAACTTTACCAGAGAGTGTCTAGTATACAATTTTAAAGGCACTAATGTCAAGCCCTTTTCTTGTTTTTTCCCGATTAATCTTTCAATTTCTTTTTTATTTAAAAGCAGTTTTCTGGATCTATAAGGATCATAGTCTTTAATATTGCCGGCGTGTTGATATTTGGGGATGTGAGCGTTTATTAAGTATAATTCAGGTAATTTTTTAGAGGTTTGTTTCAAAGTTACAAAACTTCCCTTTAAACTAACTCGACCGGTTTTAACCGACTTAACTTCCTGCCCCAGCAACTTTAAGCCGGCTTCGTATTTCTCCAAAACCTCGTAATCAAAATAAGCTTTTTTATTCCTAGCTAAAACCATACCGTCAAAATTTAATGTTTTCGGATTAAAAATTAATTTCTAAACTTATCTAATAATTCCTTATTAATCTCTTTAATGTCTTTTTTAGTTAAATTGTCTTTTGTTTTAGGAGTTTTTGCTTTTTTAGTCTTTTGAACTCGATTTGCAAAATCAATCGAATCCTCAATTTGAAAATATTTTTCCCGAGACAGCTCCCGGCTATTTTTTTCTCCTTTTTCTTTTAATTCCCGGTCATTGGTTACCAAG